>NZ_LZHN01000058.1:0-32428 GCF_001690435.1 Gilliamella sp. Nev3-1
CCTGTGCCATATGACGGATCAAATAAGCATGAGATAACTTTATTAGCTCAGCTTTTCTCTGATGATAGTCGTAACCAATATGGATTAATGTTATATTTGCGTTCTCAAGGTATGCGATATGGTTTAATTCAAATTCGTTTAGGTGGTCACGAATATTACCAGTAAGATTATTGGCTTTCTTGTATTTGCTTGATGTAGTACCTAATACGATGCGGTTAATCATATCGAATTCATTAGTAAATACGGTGTTATTTGCGCTTTTTCCCAGTGCTTTACGTTGCTCTGTTAAAGCGTCACACATAGGACGGCTATAATCTGCGACTTTTAAACGTGCTTTTAATCGATTAAGCGCTTTCTTCTGGATTGCTGGTGCGATTTCTTTAAGGTGTTCTTCACAACGTATAAAGTACTTTCTTATTGCTCGTCCTTTCTCGTTGTTTTCAATCATCGCCAATTCTTTAGCGGTTCCAATTGTTAATAAGTAATCTTTTTCTGGTCTACCTCGTTGGGTATTTTTCCCCAAAACTGGGGAATATTGTTTATTATTTGTGCTTTGATTCACCAATTCGGGGGAATAATCCAATAGCAAATAATCATCATTTGGACTCAATGCGTACTCATCAATACGAGATTTAATCCATGTAGAAAAATCACGCCCTACACCAAGAAAACGATGTAAATCTTTCGCGCTAACTGTTTGTTGTAATTTGCCGTTGAATTGTGCTTCCGTTACTGGTACTAAATGATTAAACTCTGTCATAAGTATTACTCCTAACTTGTCGAAAAATCCCTCTTTTAGCTAAATTTAGGCAAGGGGATACCGTCGGCTCAAAAATGAGCTTTGCTATAAAATCAATTAATTAAGCTGCTTTAATTGGGTAAAGTGCTAAAATTTGGCTGATATCTGAATCAGTTAATAAGCTATTTTCATAACTAAGAATCAGATTAACTACCTTTTGAGCATCTTCCCTATTGGCTAGGTAATAGCGATAATGTGAGCCTATTCCGTCGGTATTAGATTCATCCATGCGCTTTAATGTAATGCCTAACTTTCTTTCTAGTTCTGAACAATAATTCCTACCGCTAGAAAGCCTACAGGTGCGTAATATCTCATTTTCAGTAATGCCATTGTCACTACTACACGCAATTAATAGGTAAGCTCTCGGCTTTTTAGGTAGCTTTTTATAATTAGATTGGCTATGATTGGAGGTGTCTAATAAGTTCCAATCTAAGCCCTCGATTATTTCACGGTATAGAGGGTTTTGCTTTATCACCATTATGCTACCTCACGACGTTCTACTCTGCGAGATTCAAGCCAAGAGTAAATCTCATCAGCTCGATAGCCAACACGGCGTAAACCGATTCTAATTTTTTGCGGAAAAGTTTTATCTTTCTTCTCTAGCGTGTAAAGGCTAGTGTCAGATTTGAAATGTAGTAAGGTTTTTACTTCTTTTTTGGATAGGATTTGATTGGTCATTAGTTATATTCTCCTGTATCTAAAAGATGCTATAAGAATATAACTGTATAAACAAACATGCATTACATTAAATATTAAAATTTACCATTTAATAAAATGGGAAAAAACCTAATAAATTAGCTGATTAACTATCAATAACTAAGCATTGAATACCGCTATATATTAAAATGATATAATTCCCATTTTACTAAATTAGTTTCCATTTTATTCAGAATAATCACGCCATTCATCAGGAATAACTAACTCAAAATCATTACTACTTTTCTCTGTAGGTCTTCCTAATTTTATTTCATAAAGCCAGTTAGAAATAGTGTCTTTTGTGGGGGGATTTGCAGAGTTAAAATTATCAATAATTGTAAAGTGTATTTTCCTTGCTATATCAGCAACTTTGCTTTGAGGGTTTCTCTTTCTGGTTAAGTAAGCCGTATCAATGGCAAACTTCTTATAAAAATGGGGTGGCTTACCTATATTTAGTGATTTTTCCTTTATATTATTAATATCATTTTTACCTTGAACAAATTTATTATTTTTTAAATTATTAAAATCGTGATTATGAATATAAAACTCATCGCTAGAAACAAGAATCTCATCTAATAACAAGAAACTTGCTCGCAAACCTTTCGCGTAATTTTGAGGTAATGATTGTGCATCATAATATTTATAGTTTAATTTTAAACTTTTTACTTTAAAAAACTCTTGAGAGTTAATAGTTCTTATTTTTTGGCGGTTTAAATTATAATAATCAAATATCCAAAAACCCTCACCTTTCCCTATAAATCTTAATTTAAAATAATCTTCATCGCTTTCATTTCTTAGATATTTATCCATTAAGAATTTACCTCGATATAAAGGTGTATTATTTACAGGTAGTAACTTGAATAAATCCTGAAAATCAAAATCTGTAACGCTTTTGCGGTTATAATCTGGATACTTCCTGTTAATTTCATTTAGCAAATTAATATAATTATTTATAACTGGAGCATTTCTTCTACAGGAAATGCTTAATTCACCATAAAGAGAACTAGTATCAATATATAAGCTTATTAAGTCTCGACGTGCCCATTCGATAATATCATCAATAGAACAATCTAAGGCTAGTGAAACTTCTTTGATTTTTATAGCTTCAACATAAGGTAAAATTATGTTATTTTTTTTATCATCCATACGCCCCTCACGCCCCTAATAGATATTTGCGCCAGTTCGCTAGGGTTGCGAATTTTCGGGGATCAGCCTAGACGCAAATAATACAGTAATATACAGTTAGGTACATTATAGCACTGTGTTTTTATACATAAAATAGGGGGTATTACTTTTGGTTTTCTAAATAGGATAAAAGCTTATTCAAGCTTTCATTTAGTATGATATTTGTATTTTGCTTAGATATACCTAAATTAATACAATTTATTGAATATTTTTCTTTATTTTTTTCTATATCATTAGCCGCTATCTTTAACCCATTTATAATGCTATTACCATAAATCATCTTTGCATTTAATAAGGCAGATTGAGGTATATTTCCCCAACAATGGAGCATGAATAAAATATCAATGATATCTTTATATGGTGGTTGTGTGGCTCTGTCGGCGTTAGCTAAAAGCTTAGTGTAGAAACAGCTTTCTTTATCTAAATATGGTATAGGAAATAATTTATCTTGTTTTCCTGTTAACTGATATTTTTCAAAGCTAACAATTTCAAGTTTTATGGGTTTTGGATTTTCTTTAATAAATGCACGTACAGCATAACGGTCAAAAGATATCTCTCTAATATATTGAAATTCTCTTTTAACCAAGAGTCCTAAACTATCCGAGGTTACCGTATTTCTTACTGCTCTATAGGATTCAATAGTAGGGCACAATAAATCTATATCAATTGATTCCCTAAACTCATTTAATTCTAATGCTATTCGAGTTCCACCGCCAAAATAAATATTGTTATCAACTAAAAAATCGACATTAAAATTATTTAATAAATGCTCTATTATTTGGTGATGAGTTAACTTATATGGCATAAATTAGACGCACGTAGGTAGGAAATAACCATTTCCATACTCTTTAATAAGTTTATGGATTAATTTTTTTTCATTGGCAGCAAGCTTTACATCTTTAATAAAGCACCATCTTCTTTCATAAATTTTAAAAGCTTCGTCTTCTGGAATTGTTTTTCCTTGATAGTCCCACAAAATTTTATTTAACGCAGGATACCTATTTACTTGGATATTTTGCATTCATTATCTCGTTAAAATAAAAATCGCATTTAAATAAATTGACGGCAACCATTTAATAGATATACAGGATCTAATAACTCCCTGTGTTTAAAAGTATATAACTGAATATATATGAACACAACTTAATTATGTTAGAATTACAGAATTAAAATAACACTTGAAGATAAAGAAATGAGAGCATTTGCAAAAAACAGCAATAAATATTTAAGCCGTCGCGCTGCTTCAAAACATAAAGCACGTTTATCAGCAAAATAATAAGCCTTTATCGGGATTTTTAAATTCTCCCCCATAGAAGATACTACAATTATAGCTATCTTCATAATAAGGATAAGCTGCCTCCATTTTTTTATGGAAGCGAACTGTTGTAATTATTTCAGCATTATCTTCTATTTGTTGCTATTCGTTAAATATATTTTTAGTGCGTACCAATTCATCAGATTTCACATTCGTTAAACCAAAGATATATAACTATGGTTAGTACGTATCTATTAAGTACGCTCTTGGAATGCGCTAACTTGTTAACTGGCTTGTATGATGAAATTGGTATCCATTTATTAGGTGCCTTTTCGCTGGATACTTGCTTGGATACCTTTTTATAAGCACTAGTGATTATCTATTAGGTTATGGTGCTACTAGCTCAATACGCATTGGTTTGGGCTTGGTTGTAATGCTACTACCCATAGATTGATGATCTAATATCTGCTTTTCAGAATAACCATGATTAGCAAGCATCAATTTGGCAATACTCGCGTTAAATTCGCCTTTTAAGCCTTTATTAATTAATTCCACTTCTTGGCGCGCTTTGATCAGTTCTAATGCATCCTTAAATTCTTCGCTTGAACTTGCGTAATTATATAAACTTGACCTTGAACAGTTAGCATATAAAGCCAGCCCAGCCACATAGGGGATCACTTCGCCATTATTGATATAACCCTGCTTATGCAAATACTCTTGCCCTAGCTCTAACATTTCCTTTAATTTTGGTTTTCTTCCTGCCATATTGCTATCTAACTTACTAATAATAAGGCTATTATAACCTAATAAGGCAAATTATTAGATTGCTTTTTAACGTGTCCAAAATTAGCCCAGCCAATAGGAGGGGGTAGCAAATTTCTATAACTCTACACGTCTAAAACCGCCCAACCTCCTTTTTATTCAAAACCGCGAATTGAAATAATTTTTTTGACTGCTATTACTAAATGGGTAATTATAAATAGCTATAGTTGCGTAACTCAAACCAATGTAATAAACCTGCTGGCTTTTTAGAGATTGCAAATTTAATACCTGAATGGTGAAAATCACCATAGAACATTTAGTCTTTTCCTCCAATAATAGCCCTGGATCAACCTTAAAATCATCCTAGATTAACATTATGATTAATAATTATTTTATTTTAATAAAAAATAACGTTATATAAATATATTTATATTTCAATTGGTTAATTACAAGATCAGGATTATTTTAAGAAAGTGTATAGTAGTGAACAGTAGTGAATACTAGTGAACACTTTATATTAAAAGTTTAAGATTATGGGGAGGTAAGCATAAAAACAACCTAATGATTGGCATAGGTAAAGGGTGACATTTGAAAAGCTCCCCTCAATTTTGAGGAGGGGTATTATTGAAGTAACTCAGATTTGAGTATGGTTTTATCCATGAGAAAGCGTAACTCAAATATGAGGTACGGTATGAATATGGTATGGGTAGCGCGATATGGTTAATGATTAACTAGCTTTAAATTGCGGTTACCTGATAGTGAGACATTTCCTTGGCGTGCTTGCTCGACAAAGTCGCCCCACCAATCAAGCATGATTCTTTTTTGACGCTCATACTCAGCTTTGTTATAAGCTCGCCTTACTGCGTTTTTATCCACATGAGATAATGCGCTTTCAATGACATCATAATTAAAACCTTGCTCATTTAAAGCGGTGCTTGCTAAAGCTCTTAAACCATGCGCAACTAACTTATCTTTGTACCCCATGCGTTTTATTGCCATGTTGGCAGTCTGGCTACTCATTGGCTTATTGTAGGGAGGTCTAGCGGTTGGGAAAACAAATTCGCTTTTATGATTAATAGATTTCATTATCTCAAGTATTTTTATTGCTTGCGGTGATAAAGGTATATTGTGTGGTCTATCCATTTTCATGCGTTCGGCAGGAATACTCCATAATTTTTTATCTAGATTAATTTCTTCCCACTTAGCCCCAACGGCTTCACTTGGTCGCGTTAATGTTAATAACTGCCATTCAATCACGCATCTGGTTTGTAATTCAATCTTTGCCATAGCTAAAGCTTGCATAAACTGCGGTAACTCAGTAGGGGGAATAGTTGGTTGATTTTTTACTTTCGGACTATTAAATACATCGGTGATTTTAGCTAGAGGGTTATTATCAATGATGCCCATATTGACAGCATAATACATAATTTCATTGATTCGCCTACATACTCTTTTTACTGTCTCGTATTTATTATTGTTATTTAATGGCTGTAATGCGTTAATAGCTTTGATAGCTGTTACTTGGTTTATTGGAATATCTTTTATATAAGGGAAAACATGATTTTCTGATGAACGCCAAGCTTTTTTGAGCGTTTGCTCTTCTAATCCTTGTTCTGTTTTGAATTTAAGCCATCTTTCAGCCATAGCGTAAAAGGTATTATTACAAGCTTCTTGCTTACGTTGTTCTTGTTCCGCTTTGTAATGTTGTGGATCTATCCCTTGTTTAATTAATTCGCGTGCTTCATCTCGTTGTTTTCGCACTTGTTGTAGTGATGTTTCTGGGTATTTACCGAAAGATAATAATGTCTCTTTATGTGATATCGGTTTTTTATATTTAAATCGCCATAATTTAGCTCCTGTTGATTTAACTAATAGAAAAAGGCCACCACCATCAAAATACTTTTTATCTTTACTAGTGGCTTTTAACGCTTTTATTTGGGTGTCAGTTAAGGGGGTAGTTTTTACAGCCATTTTTTACCTTTGGGGGTACGCAATAATAGAGGTATTTAATTATACCCCAAAATATACCCCCATTATTTTTGGTTGTAAATGTATCTTACTGATACTTAATGGGCAATAAAATAGACTTTAAGGCTTGTTATTACTGGGTTTGATGTGCTTTGTAGGGTTTAAAAGAATGTTGCTGTTTATTGATTTGGTGCCGTGGGCGGGACTTGAACCCGCATGCTCTTAGAGCACTACCCCCTCAAGATAGCGTGTCTACCAATTTCACCACCACGGCGCCGTTTTTATTCAGGAATATCCGATGTTGAATTCTGTTGTGTTGGTTGAGCAACAGGAACGGTTGTTGGTTCCGTTTTGCTTTCGTTTTGTTGCGTTGTTGGTATACTATCTTCAAGGTTATCAAACTCGCCAGTTCTAGTTGCGTGCGGTTTGCTGCCCAAATTCGATAATAAAATGCTTATTATAAAAAACAAAATACCTAACAAAGTTGTAGCGCGAGTTAAAAAATTTCCACTACCAGAAGAACCAAACAAAGTTGCTGACGCACCCGAACCAAAAGAAGAACCCATATCAGCCCCTTTGCCTCGTTGAATCAAAACTAAAGCGATAATCGCTAAAGCGATAATCAAATAACTCACAATCAAAAATTCGTACATTTCAACCTGTCAATTTTATATGTTCTACAACAGAATCTATTGGTGAGAAATATTAGCGAAAGACAAGCCAACAAGCAAGTAAAATTTCAAGAATTGTTGGCTTGTTTTATAAAATGCCCTTTTTAATTAATAAAAAGTTACTAATTTTTAAACTAAAATCGATATTACCATTATTACAACCGAAACTATTTTTCAACTTGAATTGGCGCCATTATGCTTTGCATACAGCATGTAATAACTGTTCTTTTCCCCATACTTGAATTTGTCCTATCCAAGCATCAATAGCATATTTGTTAAAATATTCTGGATATTGTTCTGTCAGTGGAAATTCATCAGATGAAAAAAACCAGTAGTAATAGTGGGACCAAGTTGAATTTGGATAGTTAATATCATTTGCCATTCCCCATTCACTTAGTAATCCTTGATTAATTGCGCGTGTAAACAGATCCCATTTCAAAGGGTCTTCTAACCATGTTTCTGATGCATTAGGCGAATTAGACATTTCGGCTCTAGTTGGTATGTTTTTTTCACCTCCACAAGCGATTTTTGCTTGCTCATAAGTGTGAAGGACATCTCCTTGTGGTATAACCCAAGTTTTGGTTGGATTAAATGTGTAAGTTTTTACTATATTGGGATCAGGCTTAAATTTTGCTGATATAGTCACTGAGCCAGTAGGTTTACTATTAAGTACAACCATGCCATATTTATCTACAGTCACACTATTTACAGGGTTAGCATTAATAGAATAGTCCCAATCTGTTTGTGCTCCTGTCATAATTAATTGAAACTGCGCTCCCGGAAATCCTGTTGTTGGAAATTTTGGATTGGCAGAGGCATAAAATCCATTGATAGGATCAAACACGTTATGATCGTATCCTCCACCACAAAGATGATCTCTATATTCTGTGCCTGGCTTATTCCACCCTTTATCTCCTCGGTTGTAATCGACAATTGAGCTATCAATATCATTATAACCTATAAGCGCACAATCCGTTTTTCCATTTTTGGTAAAATGATAGGGGCTTCCCCAAGTTTGTTTATTATTGACTATCATTTGGTTGGGTTTAGCAAAACAGATCTCTGATGTGGTGTTGATTTGATAGACTTTGGTTAAATTAGATAATTGGCTGTCTTTGGGATCGCCATATTCAGAATGGACTTGTACATCAGAAAGGGTAATAGCTAACTTAAGTGGCATTTGAAATCCACTACCACAACCAATGGCTTTATTATATTGTGATTTTGTAATTTCTTGCCCTGCATTATCAAACCATTTAAAGTTGATTGAACTAAAAGAAAAAGTACCTTGTTCTGATGTTTTCCCTTTATCGCCATCTTCATCGTAATAGTTTTGGGTCGGCGATAATTTAAGTTCATCGATTGTCGGTATTTTGATAATAAAATCATTGAGAGTTAGGTTTTTATCAAAAAATGTAGGAATATTATTTAATTGTTCGCTATAAAAGGCACCTCTGACGGTAAACCCTAAGTTATTTTCAGAAAAATTTGAAATAAAAATTGGTGCATTCCCTTTAATCGAGTTTGCAGTTACTGCCGACAACGTAGCTGAAGCTGAGAATGAAAAAGGGTAAGAGATAAAGAAAAGTGTAGAAGCAACGATATTTTTGTTTAATTTATAACCTGTTTGCTGTTTGCTGTTTGCTGTTTGCCATTATAAACTCCTTTATTCAATTTGTCAATTTAACATATTGTTTTTGTTATTGTTTTTAAATGTTATAGTTAATAATATATAGCTAACCAGTAGTATAGTCTATTTCATCATTTAACTTGAACCACTTTTTTGTAAAGTTTTTTAAATATGGAATATTAGTCAGCTTGCTCTAATAGTGAGAGTATAATAATCAATTGTGCGTTCTTATCTAAAAAGCAGTATAATGTTGCCATTTTTATTATGGTAAGCTCTATTTATGAAATTTATTGTTAAACTTTTTCCTGAAATAACCATCAAAAGTGATTCTGTTCGTTTGCGTTTTATTAAAATACTCACCAGCAATATCCGTAATATTTTAAAACACCATATTGAAGATGTTGCCGTTATTCGTCATTGGGATTTTATTGAAGTTCGCCCAAAAATTGAAAATAGTGAAACCAAGATACTCGAATTATTAACACGGATCCCCGGTATTCATCATATTTTAGCCGTTGATGAAATCACTTTCGTTGATATGCATGATATTTTTGAAAAGGCAGTGGTTTATTATGCGCCATTAATTGAAGATAAAACATTTTGTGTACGTGTAAAACGTCGTGGCAAGCATGAATTTTCTTCAATTGATGTTGAACGTTATGTTGGTGGTGGGCTCAATCAATATGTTTCTTCGGCTAAGGTTAAATTAAATCATCCAGAAATTACGGTTAACCTTGAAATTGATAACGACAAATTACTACTTGTTAAAGGTCGGCATACTGGCATTGGTGGTTTTCCTACGGGTACACAAGAAGATGTCATTTCACTTATATCGGGTGGTTTTGATTCAGGCGTGTCAAGTTACATGTTAATGCGACGTGGAAGCCGTGTACATTATTGCTTCTTTAATCTTGGTGGGAAAAATCACGAGATTGGTGTTAAACAAATGGCTCATTATCTTTGGGAACGTTATGGTAGTTCGCATAAAGTGCGTTTTATTGCGATTAATTTTTCCGATGTTGTTGGTGAAATTCTTGAGAAGATCGATGATGGACAAATGGGCGTTGTTTTAAAACGGATGATGGTTCGTGCTGCATCAAAAATTGCACAGCGCTATAAAGTAGAAGCACTTGTTACTGGAGAGGCATTAGGGCAAGTGTCGAGCCAAACGCTGACCAATTTACGATTAATTGATAATGTTAGTGACACACTAATCTTACGACCTCTAATCACACATGATAAAGAAACAATTATCAATCTTGCGCGCCAAATTGGTACTGAGGATATAGCTAAAACCATGCCAGAATTTTGTGGTGTGATTTCTAAAAGCCCAACAGTTAAAGCAGTAAAAGAAAAAATTGAAGCGGAAGAGCTGAATTTTGATTTCACTATTTTAGATAAAGCCGTTGCTGAAGCTGAAAATATTGATATTCGTGAGATTGCTAAACAAGCTGACACTAAGATTACTCATGTTGAAACAATTACAACACTTAATGCTGATCACGTGGTCATTGACATTCGTTCGCCAGACGAGCAAGAGGATAATCCACTTGTATTGAATGATGTTGAAATCAAACTTATTCCATTTTATAAATTAGCAACACAATTTGGCAATTTGGATCAGTCAAAACAATATTTACTATATTGCGATCGTGGTGTTATGAGCAAGTTACAAGCACTTTATTTAATCGATCAAGGATTTAATAACGTAAAAATATTTACTTTATAAAACTTAACAATACGTTACTATATTATTTGTATTTTTTACATATATAATGGATTTTGTGCATAAATTATGCTTGTTATTTAACATAAATATCAAAAATATATAAAGAGGAGTGTAATGAATAGCAAATTACTTATAGTTGATGATGATGTTGAGATTGCTTTATTATTACGTGAATTGCTCGAATTAGAAGGGTATCAAATTGAAATCGCTAATACGGGCATTGAGGCTTTAGAAAAATTTGACGATACTATCGATCTTGTGCTACTTGATATTATGATGCCTGAAATGAACGGGTTTAGTGTGTTATCTCAACTCAGATCTCAATTTACAGTTCCGATTATTTTTTTAACAGCCAAAGATAATGAACATGATAAAATTAATGGGCTTGAGCTTGGTGCTGATGATTACATTCTAAAACCATTCAATGACAGAGAACTTATAGCTCGAATTAATGCGCAATTACGAAGAGCACGTTGGGATAATATCTCAAATGATGATTCTGATAAGCCAACTCAATATATTATTGATAAACTTAACGTAAATCGAAAACAACAAGCTGCTTTTTTTGATAATAAGTACATTGATTTAACAGGGACAGAGTTTCAAGTATTGCTAAAATTTATTGAGCAAGGGGGTAAAATAATTTCACGCGACATGCTAACTGCATCGGTTTTAGGAAAAAAGTTTGTTCCACTAGCTCGCTCGATTGATGTTCACGTGTCTAATTTGCGCAAAAAGCTTCCGCCAAGAAGTGATGGTTTACCTTGGATTAAAACATTACGTTCTAAAGGCTACTTATTTGTCATTGACCGACATGATGATTTATTACAAGACTAGAATAATACTATAATAAAGGTCAGATAACATGTGGTTTTTTGACAGGCTAGCTATCAAAATTTTCACTATATTTTTATTAACGATAGCTTCTTTCTTAATGTTAATTATGGTGCTACCCAATCTCGATTCGCGAAATTTAACGTATTTAGCAAATAAAGATAAAGAAATCGGTAATAAACTTGCTCGACAAATTGAAAATGATCTTGCCAATGTACCCAAAGATAGTTTTCGCTGGTGGATGCGTTTTATTGTGGTAATGAATACGCATCAAAAACCAGCTCAATCTTTATTTATAGTTACTCCCAATGAGCAAATTATAACCGCTGAAACTAAAAATATTGATTTGATAAAAAACTTTAGCCAAAAATCTCATAATGTTGATGATCCAGCAAAGCAGATTTATGATACCCAAGAAATTATAGGGCCTTTTTTGATTCATTATACGAATGCTCAATATCAATTATATATTTTACAACCCGCAACAGATAGCCAATCCCAATTTGTTAATTTTATTTTTGATCACCCTTTTTTATTACTAACGCTGACTATGCTGGCCAGTTCACCTTTTTTGCTTTGGTTATCTTGGAGCATAGCAAAACCGGCACGAAGGCTAAAACAAGCGGCAGATCAGGTTGCTAAAGGTAATTTGCAAGAGTGGCCAGATCTTGAAAAAATAGGATCATCTGAATATAAAGCAACGGGCGCTAGTTTTAATCTTATGTTAAGAGAGCTAAAACGAATGCAAGCATTGCAACAACGTCTGTTTTCAGATATCTCTCACGAATTACGTACACCACTAACACGCTTACAACTTGCTACTTCTTTATTGCGTCGAAAACAAGGCGAAAGCAGTGAAGTTATACGTATCAATAATGAAGCAATAAAGCTAGATGCTATGATTGGTGACTTACTATTATTGGCAAGACAGCAATATGACAATAATGAAATTCGTGAATTTAATCAAATTGATCTTCTATTTAAACCCGTGTTGGATAATGCGGCGTTTGAAGCCGAACAAATAGGAAAAAGTTTTTCAGTGGTTAATCGGCCAACTAACCACACTATTTTATGTTATCCAGTTGCGTTATGCAGTGCACTTGAAAATGTTATACGAAACGCATTTCGCTATTCAAACAAACAAATTATTATCAATTTTGAAGTAAAAAAACAAAAGATAACAATTACCATAGATGATGATGGCATAGGTGTAGCTGAAAGTGAATTAGCGCAAATATTTAGGCCATTTTATCGCACAAGCGAAGCGCGTGATCGACAATCTGGTGGAACAGGACTCGGGCTCGCAATAGTCGCTAATGCAATCATACGCGATCACGGCACGGTTACCGCAGAAAAAAGCCACCTTGGTGGACTTCGAATTGTGATAATATTACCCATTCATAAATATAAATAATAAAAGAGAACTATTGTGTCAAATACTGCATTAAACATCGTTTTATTTGAACCGGAAATTCCTGCCAATACTGGCAACATTATTCGTCTTTGCGCTAACACTGGCTTTAACTTACATATTATTGAACCCATGGGCTTTTATTGGGATGACAAAAAGTTAAAACGAGCAGGGCTTGATTATCAAGAATTTGTCGATGTAAAACGTTACAAAAATTTGGACCATTTTGTAGATACCAATCAAATAGACTGGTTAACACAAGTGTATGCTTTAACCACAAAAGGACAAAAACCGCATAGTGAAGTTAATTACCAACAAAATGACTTTTTAATGTTTGGCCCAGAAACCCGCGGCTTACCTAACACAATACTAGATGCACTGCCTCAAGATAAAAAAATACGTATTCCTATGTTAGCCACAAGCCGTAGTATGAACTTATCTAACTCGGTAGCTGTTGTCGTTTACGAATCATGGCGCCAGCTAGGTTACATGGGAGCAAAATAGATTATTGTTTTTGAAAGAATAAACTGACAAGCGGCTTACGCATCATTACCATAATTGCATAGCTACCTAAAACACTTACAAAATTTTAGGCTTGGATGTTAAGCCAAAAAGTGCAATACTTTATAACTATATGATTTCACACAAAATAAAAACTTCAATAAAATCAATGGTTTTTCTGAAGTGTTTTTTTAATAAAAAGGCTTCCTTTTTAATTCACTAACTGAATAATCGCACATTGTTATTTGGTGGCAGAATATACCACCGATAGAGTCAGATTAGCCTGCCAAACAAAGATAGCTAGTGAGATACTGTTTTATCAGCAATAAATCAGCGCAGTTGCGTAAGTCAATAAAAAGCTTAAAAAATTTTAGGCTTAGAAGTCAAGCCAAAAAGTGTAATACTTTATACGTAATACTTTGTAACTATATGATTTTACACAAAATAAAAACTTCAATAAAATCAATGGTTTTTCTGAAGTATTTTTTTAATAAAAAGGCTTCCTTTTTAATTCGCTAACTGAATAATCGCACATTGTTATTTGGTGGCAGAATATACCACCGATAGAGTCAGATTAGCCTGCCAAACAAAGATAGCTAGTGAGATACTGTTTTATCAGCAATAAATCAGCGCAGTTGCGTAAGTCAATAAAAAGCTTAAAAAATTTTAGGCTTAGAAGTCAAGCCAAAAAGTGTAATACTTTATACGTAATACTTTGTAACTATATGATTTTACACAAAATAAAAACTTCAATAAAATCAATGGTTTTTCTGAAGTATTTTTTTAATAAAAAGGCTTCCTTTTTAATTCGCTAACTGAATAATCGCACATTGTTATTTGGTGGCAGAATATACCACCGATAGAGTCAGATTAGCCTGCCAAACAAAGATAGCTAGTGAGATACTGTTTTATCAGCAATAAATCAGCGCAGTTGCGTAAGTCAATAAAAAGCTTAAAAAATTTTAGGCTTAGAAGTCAAGCCAAAAAGTGTAATACTTTATACGTAATACTTTGTAACTATATGATTTTACACAAAATAAAAACTTCAATAAAATCAATGGTTTTTCTGAAGTATTTTTTTAATAAAAAGGCTTCCTTTTTAATTCGCTAACTGAATAATCGCACATTGTTATTTGGTGGCAGAATATACCACCGATAGAGTCAGATTAGCCTGCCAAACAAAGATAGCTAGTGAGATACTGTTTTATCAGCAATAAATCAGCGCAGTTGCGTAAGTCAATAAAAAGCTTAAAAAATTTTAGGCTTAGAAGTCAAGCCAAAAAGTGTAATACTTTATACGTAATACTTTGTAACTATATGATTTTACACAAAATAAAAACTTCAATAAAATCAATGGTTTTTCTGAAGTATTTTTTTAATAAAAAGGCTTCCTTTTTAATTCGCTAACTGAATAATCGCACATTGTTATTTGGTGGCAGAATATACCACCGATAGAGTCAGATTAGCCTGCCAAACAAAGATAGCTAGTGAGATACTGTTTTATCAGCAATAAATCAGCGCAGTTGCGTAAGTCAATAAAAAGCTTAAAAAATTTTAGGCTTAGAAGTCAAGCCAAAAAGTGTAATACTTTATACGTAATACTTTGTAACTATATGATTTTACACAAAATAAAAACTTCAATAAAATCAATGGTTTTTCTGAAGTATTTTTTTAATAAAAAGGCTTCCTTTTTAATTCGCTAACTGAATAATCGCACATTGTTATTTGGTGGCAGAATATACCACCGATAGAGTCAGATTAGCCTGCCAAACAAAGATAGCTAGTGAGATACTGTTTTATCAGCAATAAATCAGCGCAGTTGCGTAAGTCAATAAAAAGCTTAAAAAATTTTAGGTTTAGAAGTCAAGCCAAAAAGTGTAATACTTTATACGTAATACTTTGTAACTATATGATTTTACATAAAATAAAAACTTAAATAAAATCAATGGTTTTTCTGAAGTATTTTTTTAATAAAAAGGCTTCCTTTTTAATTCGCTAACTGAATAATAGCACAGTGTTATTCGGTGGCAGAATATGACACCGACAGAGCCAGATTCGTCCGCCAAACAAAGATATCTAGTGAGATACTGTTTTATCAGCAATAAATCAGCGTGGTTGCGTAAAACAGAGTGACAAAAGCGGAACGAATTTTTCTGGAAAAATTTGAATACCACAACATTTAAATATCAAAACATTGCCAAGATAGCCTCAAAAGGCGATATTCGATGATAAGAGTAACTATAAAAAAAGCACATTAGCTTTTGTTTAAAAAATTAATCAGGCTTTTTTGTTAAAATTTCTCTAATAAATTTAATTAGATAACATATTGGTCAACAAGCAAAGTAAGCCTACATCGTACAGAAATTCACGTTACTAAAGCGGCTTATTAAAGATAATAGTATGTTTTTTTATAAAATAGAGCTTACTATTTTTTTACTATAGTCAATATCTTTAATAAACAACGCTTTTTGAGCTTTAAATTATTTTTAATAAAAAAAAACGTGATCTGCGTCAAATTTTGAGTATACTATGCCTCTCATAAAACCCTAGTTTTTTTGAGGATGTTAGTTTGAGTACCGATAAACTTGTTGATTCATATTCTCCCGCACAAATGACCCAAATTGCCGAAGACATTGGCCATTACAAAGTAAACAAACACCCAGCTAGCACGATTTTATCTGCAATTCTTGCAGGTGTTTTTATCTCAATTGCTTTCGTATTTTACATTACCGTAACCACAGGCACTGCAACAGTTGCGTTTGGCTTAGCAAAATTGGTGGGGGGCATTTGTTTCTCATTAGGTCTTATGCTGGTTGTTTGCTGTGGCTCAGACTTATTTACTTCAACAGTATTAACGATTTTGCCTAAAATGACGCACAAAGTGAGCTGGATAAAAATGCTCCGTAATTGGATTTTAGTCTATATCGGTAACTTTATTGGTGCTATACTGTTTGTCACAGTAATTTGGTTTTCTGGCCAGTATATGGTTGCTAATGGCTTATGGGGGCTAAATGTTCTTCAAACGGCAGATCACAAGTTACATCATACCTTTATTGAGGCCGTATGCCTTGGTTTTTTAGCTAATCTAATGGTTTGTTTAGCTGCATGGCTAAGTTATGCAGGTCGTAGTTTACTTGATAAGATGTTAATCATGGTCCTTCCTGTTGCAATGTTTGTTGCCAGTGGTTTTGAGCATAGCATTGCCAATATGTTTATGATCCCAATGGGTATTGTGATTAATAACTTTGCGTCACCCGAATTTTGGCAAGCAATTGGCGTGTCTCCTGATGCATTTAAAGAACTAACGGTAACGCATTTTGTTTTAAATAATTTAATTCCTGTAACAATTGGGAATATTTTAGGTGGTTTAGCGGTTGCACTACCTTATTGGGCTTTATATTTACGTAAGCCACATTGATTTTATGATATTTATCCTCATATAAAAAAGGATGAATAGATATTTTTGTAAACCTGAGGTGAAAAACTATGAGTAATTTAAACGAAGTACAAGCTGTTGCTTGGAAAGGATTTAAAGATGGTGATTGGCAAAATAATGTTAATGTCCGCGATTTTATTCAAAAGAACTACACGCCATACGAGGGTGATGAGTCTTTCTTAGTTGGCGCGACAGAAGCTACAACTAAGTTATGGGCTAAAGTAATGGAAGGCATCAAAGTTGAAAATGCTACCCATGCCCCTGTGGATTTTGATACCAGTGTTATTTCGACAATTACTGCTCATGACGCAGGTTATATTGAAAAAGATTTAGAAAAAATTGTTGGCTTACAAACTGAAAAACCACTAAAACGTGCGATTATCCCGTTTGGTGGTATCAAAATGATCGAGAATTCTTGTAAAGCTTATAACAGAACGCTAGATCCATTAGTCAAAAAAATCTTCACTGAATACCGCAAAACCCACAACCAAGGTGTTTTCGATATCTATACGCCAGATATCCTTCGTTGTCGTAAATCAGGGGTTATCACTGGTCTTCCTGATGCTTATGGTCGTGGTCGTATCATTGGGGATTACCGTCGTGTAGCACTTTACGGTATCGACTACTTAATGAAAGACAAATTTGCACAATTCAATTCACTACAAGCTGATTTTGAAAATGGTGTTGATTTAGCCATGACAATGCAACGTCGTGAAGAAATCGCAGAACAACATCGTGCACTTGGTCAAATCAAAGAAATGGCGGCTAAATATGGTTTCGATATTTCTGAACCTGCTAAAACAGCACAAGAAGCTGTTCAATGGACTTATTTTGGTTATTTAGCTGCGGTTAAATCACAAAATGGTGCGGCAATGTCATTAGGTCGTACGTCGACTTTCTTTGATATTTACTTCCAACGTGATCTTGAAGCAGGATTAATTACGGAAAAAGATGCGCAAGAAATTGTTGACCATTTCGTTATGAAATTACGTATGGTTCGTTTTTTACGTACTCCTGAATATGATGAATTATTCTCTGGCGATCCAATTTGGGCAACTGAATCTATCGCAGGTATGGGAGTTGATGGTCGTACTTTAGTTACTAAGACTTCTTTCCGTTTCTTAAATACTTTATATACAATGGGTCCATCACCAGAACCTAATATGACTATCCTTTGGTCTGAAAAATTACCAAGTGGGTTTAAAGAGTTTGCATCAAAAGTATCAATTGATACTTCATCATTACAATATGAAAATGATGATTTAATGCGTCCTGACTTTAACAATGATGACTATGCTATTGCATGTTGTGTAAGCCCAATGATCGTTGGTAAACAAATGCAATTCTTTGGTGCGCGTGCAAACCTTGCTAAAACACTTCTATACGCAATCAACGGCGGTGTGGATGAAAAATTAAAAATGCAAGTCGGTCCTAAAGAAGATCCAATTATGGATGAATATTTAGATTTCGATACAGTATTTGCTCGTTTAGACCACTTTATGGATTGGTTAGCAAAACAATACGTAACAGCATTAAATGCAATTCACTATATGCACGATAAATACAGCTACGAAGCATCATTAATGGCATTACATGATCGTGATGTTATTCGTACTATGGCATGTGGTATTGCGGGTCTTTCTGTTGCTGCTGACTCACTTTCTGCGATTAAATACGCTAAAGTAAAAACAGTTCGTGATGAAGATGGTTTAGCGACTGACTTCGAAATTGAAGGTGAATACCCACAATTTGGTAACAATGACCCACGAGTTGATGACATTGCTGTTGATTTAGTTGAACGTTTTATGAAGAAAATTCAAAAACTTAAAACTTATCGTAATGCAATTCCAACACAATCTGTACTTACAATTACATCAAACGTTGTATATGGTAAGAAAACAGGTAACACACCAGATGGACGTCGTGCAGGAGCGCCGTTTGGACCAGGTGCTAACCCAATGCACGGACGTGACCAAAAAGGTGCTGTGGCTTCATTAACTTCTGTTGCTAAATTACCATTTGCTTATGCTAAAGACGGTATTTCTTATACTTTCTCTATCGTTCCAAATGCATTAGGTAAAGATGATGATGTGCGTAAACGCAATTTAGCTGGCTTAATGGACGGTTACTTCCATCACGAGGCAACAATTGAAGGTGGTCAACATCTAAATGTTAATGTATTAAATCGTGATACATTATTAGATGCAATGGAGCACCCTGAAAAATATCCGCAATTAACCATTCGTGTTTCTGGATATGCGGTACGCTTCAACTCATTAACTAAAGAACAACAAAATGACGTAATTAGCCGTACATTTACGCAATCTATGTAGTGCGACAAGCAGCACTAAATACTTGATTTTTATGAAGTTTTTTGTAAAAATCAAGTAAGATAAAAGGCGGAAATGAAATACTTTCCCCTTTTATCGGTAGATAAGCGCGAAGATGAAATATTCTTTCCTTATTTACCAGCTTGTAAACTCCTCGAGGGAGCCTTCATACTCCCGAAAGGGAGATAATACAGAAAGCGTTATAGAGATAACCTTTCAACCCGTATACAAGAGGGGACGTATTCTTGTAAGCCCTTTGTAAGGTATAAACCTTACCAGTCCAGAGTTGAACTATATACAACTACATGATGAGCCGAAGATATAGCTGACATCAAAACTTCGCCATGAAGTAAACTGGAGCCTTTTGAGAGTCTTACACTCTCCAGTCATAGTTGGACTATACACAACTACAAGGCGAGCAATAAAACGATTGCCGACGTCTCTTTTTAACTAATAAGATACGACTTAATGCCCAGGGTTTATTCAAAACCACAGGGTAAAACATTAAGAAAGTAATTACAATATAGACAAAGTGATTAGTCGCAACATTAATCAACACAATATTAAAGTTAAGCGTAATACTAACTTTAAGGTTGATAATGAAGGGGCAATGGAGAATCATGTCTACAATATATTATTGGTAAAATATCAGGTGTAAGAGCCTACTTATTTCACTCGAGCAGTTATATAAGCAGTGCGTAAGCTGTTATTATCATTGTTGAATCAATCGTAATTATAGGAAATAAGCATGATGAATAGACAACCTGTTATATGACTAACAGTAGCCTAGGGATAGTGCGAGACGGGTAACGGTCTGGTGCGGAGCTTCCCGACAATGTACCCCCTTGAGGAATAGCAAGGTTAATGTTTATCGTGAGGTAACGTTAAGTAATGACAAGTAGCATGTCATGAGGGGCTAGGCTAAATAGAAAGATGAACGTAAGTGAATTGTTGATAAACGCCGTGAATTGCAAAGAGCTTAAGCTACTGACAAGCTCTAACCAAAATGGTACATAGTGGGTTATCCTTCTTTACATTGGGGATACGTCATCATAAACACTATCGGCGAACAGACAACATCTTAACTATTTGTGTGATAATAATGGAACTTGGTAAGCCTGTATTTCCGCCTTAGGGCAGGTAAAGCGCAAGCGATACTGTTGGGAGTGCAGGTAAAGGAGGTTAGAGAAAGCGAATGATTGGCTGTAATGGCTGATATAGGGTATGAAATATGACCTAACTCGAAAGGGTGCAGACTTCTAACTGGTCTTTCATCGTAAGATGTTGGCTAATCCTTTTGTGGTCATTTCTTCGGGAATGATTGGGTGAGGAAAGGAAACAGGCAAGTGAAAACAAGCCCATTTCCCTACTCTAACAATTCACCATGTGACAGAGAAGTAGAATTTTATTTGGTAACTTGAATAATTCTTCTCCCTGTTCACACGAGAAGAAATTATTCACACCAAACCAAGTAGATTTCTGCTTATTTCTGTTACTACAGGAGTAAGTATGAAAGAGTACACTAAGGTTAACAAAAAAGTTAAAAGTAGTCCAGCTCCAGCGACTCCTGACATGAATGAGCTATGGCACAATATAGATTGGGTCAAAGCAACAAAACATGTTAAGGGATTGCAGGTACGGATTGCGAAGGCAACAATTGAAGGTGACTACCGTAAGGTTAAACGCTTACAAAGGTTACTAACACGCTCAACGTACGCCAAGCAATTGGCAGTACGAAGGGTGACGGAAAACAGAGGTAAAAGAACGGCAGGCGTTGACAAAGTAACATGGTCAACACCAAAGAGTAAATGGGAAGCGATTGCAACGCTGACAAGTAAAGGATATAGACCGAAGCCATTAAAGCGGGTTTATATTCCGAAATCGGATGGAAAGAAGCGCCCATTAGGCATTCCGACCATGAAAGATAGAGCAATGCAAGCGCTATACTTATTTGCTTTACAGCCTGTTGCTGAAACTACAGCAGATAAAAACTCGTATGGATTTCGCATCAATCGCTCAACGGCGGACGCGATAAGCCACGAGCATAAGATATTCTCACGCAAAGGGAGTCAAATGAGACAAACGGCGCAATGGGTATTGGATGCCGATATACAGGGTTGTTTTGACCATATAAGCCATGATTGGTTAATAGCGAATATACCGATGAATAAGCGGATATTAGCAAAATGGTTAAAATCGGGCGTAGTGGACATGGGGCAGGTCAAGCGGACGGAGGAAGGTACACCACAAGGGGGTATTATTTCACCGACTTTGGCGAATATGGCACTGGATGGCATGGACGAACTATTAACGAAACACTTCGGTGTAATAGGAAATAGACAACGGCGAGCCAATAAGGTGTACATGGTTCGATATGCGGACGATTTTATTATATCGGGGAGTTCGAAAGAATTACTTGAAAATGAAGCTCTGCCAATAATGCGGGAATTTTTGAAAGAAAGGGGATTAACCTTATCGGAAAAGAAAACTCATGTTGTTAATATCGAGCAAGGATTTGATTTCTTAGGCTGGACAGTAAAATCATTTAAAGGCAAATTGTTGATAAAACCGAGTAAAAAGAATGTGAAAGCATTTTATCGCAAGGTAAAAGAGACAATAAGCGCAATGAAGATGGTTAAGCAAGACATACTGATAGCAAAATTAAATCCAATGTTAAGGGGATGGGCTAACTATCACCGTAGCATTGTCGCTAAAGAAGCGTACAGTAAAGTAGACCATTTAGTCTGGCGAGCGATTTGGCGTTGGTGTTGTCGAAGACACAGTAACAGACGGAAACGATTTGTAAAAGAGAAATATTTTACAAGGATACAAAGCAGGGACTGGATATTTGGTACACATACAACGAATCGGCACGGCGAAAAGATATGGATGGAATTACTGCTGTGCAGTAAAACAGAAATTAAACGTCATGTAAAGGTGAAATCGGAATACAATCCGTTTCTACCTGAATGGGAATTATACGGCGAAACGCTATACCAAAAACGGATGTACGAAGATTATTCGCACAGAAGTCAATGGCAAAGGTTATATAAGGAACAAAAAGGGCGTTGTGGATTATGTCATCTTTCTATCACAAAAGAGACGGGCTGGCATGACCACCATATCATATACCGTGTAAATGGCGGGGATAATAAGCTGAAAAACAGGGTATTATTACATCCTGTGTGTCATACTAAAGTTCAATGTGTCGTTGCTACCCGACTTTAGTCATTGATTACTTAATTAAAATAGCGCCCTTAAGGCGCTATCAGATTGATGACAAACCTCGATATAATTCGGGGTTTATTTTTTTATTTAAACCATAAATAAGATTTTTAATTTGGATTTTATTAAATAAATTAAAAAATAGCTTAAAAAAACGTAACAAAAATAGCTTTATCGCTATTTTCTTGATATTTTGAGCCGTTGCGGCCAATAAACACTGCATTTGAACCTGTGCTCCTCCTCTAAATCGTGCATAGCGATGTCCGTGGTGTTGTTTAGCATCAGCAAAGCTGCGCTCTATGGTTTCTTTTCGCCGAGCATAGACTTTTTTACCCCACTGACTTAAACGAATCTCGTTGGCTCTCTCTTTATCTGCTTCCCAGATATGCCGTGTGATGACTTTCTGTGTATTTTTACTCTGTGTACACTGTGACAATAACGGACAGATTTTGCAGGTTGTTGCATCAGAATGATAATGACGATAACCTTCCCTGCTGGTAGTTTTATATATTAATGTTTGCCCGTTTGGGCAAGTATAAGTATCGTTTTGACCGTTATAGATAAACTGCTTTTTTCTGATGGGATTCGCACCATGGGTGGGGCGACGATAACCCAACACCGGATATATCTGCTCTGCCAGCAGTAAATGGCAAATGGGAGCCGTAAAATAACCCGCATCAAGACCGACACCAACTGGATTAAAGCCAAACCGCTCTAGCTGGCGTTTTAATCGAGCCATGTAAGGCTGGGAATCATGGATATTTCCAGCTGTGACATAGGTATCGGTAATTAAATTATGTTTGCCATCAACCGTTCGGTGATCTAAGTAGAAGAACCCTTTAGGCTTGCCTTCCCGATGCATAAAGCCACTGTCCGGATCTGTTGTACTGACTTTAACCTCCTTGTATTTCTCTACCGTCGATGGCTTGATTAAGCGCATCAATATATTGACTGGGCTCAACAATACGCTGCTCATTACGTGCCTTGCCTTTATTGGCATTTGCTTTTAGGTGAGTACTGTCCGTATATAAAACCCGACCACTTATCAACCCTTTGGCAATGGCCTGCTCAACAATATTATCAAAAACCTGTTGATAGATTTCACTGTCATTAAACCGACGGCGACGATTTTGGCTGAGTGTAGAGGCGTCAATCACTTTTTCGGTTAATCCCATTCCCAGAAACCAGCGGTAAGCTAAATTGACCTGAATTTCCTGAACCAGACGACGTTCACTGGGGATACCGAAAAGATACCCCAATAGCATGATTTTAAACAGTCTGACCGGATCTTCTGCCGGACGACCGTTATTAGGGCAATAAAGTGGTGCTACCGCTTCTCGAATAAATTCAAAATCAATGACTTTAGCTATTTTACGAACAAGATGATTTTGGGGGACAAGCGCATCTAGTGAGATTTGCTCTATTTTTTCTGGTGTCGCTGGAGTTGGTTTTTTTAGCATAGAAGAACTTCTCTTATAATGGACTCCTCTCTATTAGATCAAAGAACTCGTCAAAAAGCGAGTTCTTTGTCATCAATCTGAAACCTCGCTATTTAGCGAGGTTTTTTTTTGCTTTAACTCTGGCAATAGCATCAGCAATGGATTGTTTGCGATCCTTTGGCGCAATCGTATTGGTATTATTAACTGGCATTGCGCGAGGAAATAATATTGTGGGCGGTACGAGTTGGTTATGGCTCAAACGTTGTTGTTTTTTCTGAGTTAGTACTAACTCTTCTGATTCAGTCAATGTAGTACCTAGTGTGCTTAATGTAATACAGTCTGTTGGACAGGTATTAATACAATTACTGCACGAGGTACATAATTGTGGCAAAATGGTGTGCAATACTTGCTTGCTGCCGACAATAGCATCGGTTGGGCAAACACGGATGCATTTGCCACAGCCAATACAGCTTTCTTCATCAATAAATGCTTTGTATTCTTGTTTAGTTTGCATAATCACTTCTTGCATTAACTTAAACCTACAATATTACCATCTTTGTCAATATCAATTTGTCTATAAGCTGGGTTAGTGCCTAACCCCGGCATGGTCATTACATTACCAGCATAAACACGAATAAAACCAGCACCTGCAGATATCGCTAAGTGACTAATATCGACATCAAAATCGGTAGGTACATTTTTTAGGTTTGCATCAGCACTAATTGACATTGGTGTTTTAGCAATACAAAGTGGCAACTGGTCCAGTTTTAGTACTTCGATCTCTTTGATATTTTCAAGTGCAGTAGTCGATAAATTAGCTTTGTTGGCACCATACTTTTTCACCATAGTTTGAATTTTATCTACTAGAGGCATGTTGTCAGGATAAGGTAGTTTGATTTCGTTTGGCGTATCACATGCTTTAATCACATGCTTAGCTAGTTTTTCTGCGCCTTTACCACCTTGAGTGAAAACTTCACTTACTTCACAGGCAAATGCACCATGCTCAATTGCATATTTTTGTAAAAATGCCAACTCTTCTTCGCTATCATGTGGAAAACGGTTAATGGCAACAATCACTTGTAGCCCATAACTTTTAGCATTGTTGATGTGCCACGCTAAATTAGCTGCACCAATTTCAAGTAATTCAACATTTGATTCTGAAATTTCTTTCGGGATTGCTTGTCCTGGTTTGATGTTATATTTACCACTGTTTGATTTTAAGCTACGCACGGTGGCAACTAACACTACACACGAAGCTTTAATACCCGCTTGGCGATATTTAATATTGAAGAATTTTTCCATGCCCATATCTGAGCCAAATCCAGCTTCGGTTACAACATAATCAGCAAGTTGTAAAGCAATGCGATCAGCAATGACTGATGAGTTACCATGGGCAATATTAGCAAAAGGTCCTGCATGAATAAGCACAGGAGTATGTTCAACGGTTTGCATCAAATTTGGGTTAATTGCGTTCTTAAGTAAGACTGTCATTGCACCAGCAACTTCAAGTTGCTCTGCGGTAATCGCTTCGCCTTGAGTATTATAAGCGAGAATTATGCGACCAATGCGCTTACGCATATCGTGTAAATCTGAGGCTAATGCTAAAATTGCCATAAGCTCTGATGCTGCGGTAATTTCAAATCCATCTTGCCGCGTGATTCCATTAACACCACCGCCAACACCAACAGTAATCTTGCGAAGCGAGCGATCATTATGATCAATTACTCGTTTCCAAACAATGCGGTTTTCATCAATATTTAGACGAGGTAAACCAGTCTGCGCAGTAAATTCATCGCCTAAACGCGCTTCATGATAAAGGCGCGAATCCAATGCTGCCGACGCCAAGTCGTGAGCCGCAGTAATTGCATGAATATCACCCGTTAAATGCAAATTTAACGTTTCCATCGGTAATACTTCAGCTTGACCGCCACCAGCAGCTCCGCCTTTGACACCAAATACAGGTCCTAAGCTGGGTTGACGAATACAAGCAATTGCTGTTTTACCAATATAATTTAGTCCTTCACTTAATCCAATTGTGTTAACCGTTTTTCCTTCACCGAGTGGGGTTGGTGTGATAGCGGTAACTAATACCAATTTGCCACTAGGCTTGTTTTGATTCGCTTTTAGAATAGACAAATCGATTTTTGCCACATGTTTGCCATAAGGTAGGACAAATTCTTCAGGGATATTGCATTGTTTTGCTATTTCGGTAATTGGGCGTAATGGCATATAAGTTCTCATCTAACAATAAATTGGAATGTCAGTATAAAGAATTTGAATTGCCGAATAAAGAGACAATTTTATCTTTACTTATTTTCGGCACAATTGGTAATTATCTTGTTATAATAATTAAAAACATTCAATAAAAGGATAATAGTTAAATGAATTGGTTTTCCGAATATTCGCTTTTCTTAGCAGAGACGGCGACAGTCGTTATTGCCATTTTAGCAATACTGATTTTTATATTAAGCCAACGTCGTAAATCAGCAACGGTTGGTGGACGCTTATCTGTCAAAGATATTAGTCAAGAATACGAGCAAGTCAAAGATGATATGCTAATGTCAAGCATGGGCGAGCTAGAAGCTAAACTGTTTATGAAAGATATTAAAAAACAGAAAAAATGCGAAAAGAAGCAGGCAAAATTAGCGGCTAAGCAAAAAAAGAAACAAGTCAAAAACCAAGAAAAATCTGACGAAAAATCGGCGCTAGATAATGCAACAAAGTTGGCAGAAAACAATATAGATCAACAAGTCAAACCTAAATTATTTGTATTGTCTTTCAATGGTAGTATGGATGCACACGAAGTTGAAGAATTACGTCAAGAAATTACCGCTGTATTAGCTGTTATTAAACCAGAAGATGAAGTTGTAGTAAAACTTGAAAGCCCTGGTGGTGTAGTCCATGGTTATGGGCTTGCGGCATCGCAGTTGTTACGGTTTAGACAGCGTAATATTCCTTTTACGGCTGTCGTCGATAAAGTTGCAGCCAGTGGTGGGTATATGATGGCATGTACTGCGTCAAAAATCATTGCTGCACCATTTGCTATTGTGGGCTCTATTGGGGTAGTTGCTCAAATTCCTAACTTTAATCGTTTGCTTAAAAAGCATGATGTGGATATTGAATTGCAAACAGCAGGTGCGTATAAGCGTACTTTAACCATGTTTGGTGAAAACACCGATGAAGGTCGACAAAAATTCAAACAAGAGCTTGAAGAAACCCATCTTTTATTTAAAGACTTTGTTAAAGAATACCGCCCAAATGTTGATATCGAACAAGTTGCAACTGGCGAGCACTGGTTTGCAACTCAAGCTAAAGATAAAGGCTTAGTTGACGAAATCAGTACGAGCGATGACTTTATCTTATCTCACTTAGATACACATAAAATTATCTCTGTTAGTTATTTACGTCGGCAAAAACTATCTGAAAAGTTAGCTAAAAATGTAATAAAAGATGTGGAAAGACTGTTTTTAAGGCAAGGAAACGGGCTGTGATAGCCCGTTTTATAATGCATTGAATTATTCATAATTTCGTATTAATAATATGCTGATTGGCATATTATTTATTTTTTATTTATAAATCAAATTATTATCTTTTTTATTTAATTCCCACAATCATTATCTATTATCTTCTAACGATAATATTAATTGTTAAAACTGACTATCTATTAATCTAATTGCAATTTAATATAAGCCTATATTCATATAGTTTGATGGATATAGCTCCACCTTATTACATTTCTTTTTTTAATTCATAAATCATTACGCTTGAGGACAATTATTATGTTTCAATGGCTTTCAAACTGGATTTTAGATGGACTAAAACATTCCCCTGAAATTTTATTATTTCTATCGTTGAGTTTAGGGTATTTGATTGGTGGCATTAGGATAGGCAAATTCCAACTCGGTGGTGTTGCTGGTTCGTTGCTTGTTGCTGTCGCTTTAAGCGTTTTGGGTGTGACTATTGACGCTGGTGTTAAAGCGATTCTTTTTGCGTTATTTATTTATGCAGTGGGTTATGAAAGTGGTCCGCAATTTTTCCGTTCACTTGGTATAAAAACCTTACGTGAAATCTTCTTAGCATTATTTATTGCAGTTGCAAGTTTTATGACTGTTATCGTACTAGCCAAATTATACCATTTAGACAAAGGTCTTGCTGCTGGATTAGCCGCGGGTGGTTTGACACAATCGGCAATTATGGGCACAGCCTCTGATGCATTAAGCCAATTAGGTTTAAGCGCCGATGAATTAAGAAAAATGCAAGCAAATGTAACTATTGGTTATGCTGTGACCTATATATTTGGTTCACTAGGTGCCATTATTGTCTGTGTCAATATTCTGCCAAAAATCATGGGTAAAGATATTGGTGATGACGCAATAAAAGCACAGGCTGAGCAACTTCATGGTTCGCTTTCATTAAGTGCTGCTCAAAATCTAGCTTTATCTGATATTAGTGGTCGGTTGTATCGTATTACCAATAAAATTAATCAAACAGTGGCGCATGTTGAACAAACTATTAATGGCATTAGTATTGAGCGTATCAAACGTGGCAATAAAATCATCGAAGCAATGCCAGAAACAGTATTAAAGTCGAAAGATATTATTCTTGTTGTGGGTCATCGTGATTCAATGATTAAAGCACATGATCTACTTGGTAGTGAAGTGAATTCAGCATCTGGAATGGATGTGGTAATGAATAAGTTAGATGTTGAAATGCGTAATAGCCGTTATGAAGGTGAAAATCTTACCCAAGTACTTCAATCAGATGAAGTGATGAAGTTAAAACATGGCATCTATCTTTTAGCGGTTAATCGTGATGGACAATCTCTTCCCCTTAATAATGATATTTATTTAAAACTTGGCGATGTTATTACTATTTATGGTGCTGATAGTGATCTTCGTCGTGTTATTGACAAAATCGGTGCGCCAATTACCAAAAGTGAAAAAACTGACTGGATATTCCATGGTCTAGGGCTTGTTGTTGGCCTTATTATTGGCTTAATTGTGATTCGCGTAAGTAATATTCCTATCACATTAGGTGCTGGAGGTGGTGCGCTTTTATCAGGATTATTATTTGGTTGGTATCGGTCGGCTCACCAAACTATCGGTAATATTCCTACTGGTGCAGTGCAGCTTTTAAAAGATTTTGGTTTAGCTGGATTTGTTGCTGTTGTGGGATTAAGTTCTGGTCTTCAAGCAATTAATACAATTGAAGAACAAGGTTTATCTCTATTTTTAATTGGTGTGGTTGTTACTTTGCTACCAATGCTACTTGCCATTTATTTCGGAAAGTATGTCCTTGGCTATAAAAATGCAGCGGTATTTGCTGGTGCTTTAGCAGGATCGCGAAGTGCTAACCCCGCTTTCGGTGAAGTGCTTAATAAAGCTGGCAATTCAACGCCAACTAGCTCTTTTGCTATTACTTACGCTTTAGCTAATGTTTTCCTAACTTTATTAGGTCCATTAGTTGTTGCTTTTGTTTAATTGATATATCAAATTAAGGGTACTAATGTATGAAAAACAAAACAGAATATAGCCAATATGCTAATTTAAGTCCTTTTGAATTAAAAGATAACTTAATTAAACTGGCACAAAGCCATACTGATCGGGTGATGTTAAATGCGGGTAGAGGTAATCCAAACTTTTTGGCTACTTGGCCTCGTCAAGCATTTTTCCAATTAGGTGTGTTTGCCACTCAAGAATCCGAAATGTCATTTTCATATTTAAATGAAGGTGTTGGCGGTATGCCAATTAAAGCAGGATTAACTGGACGCTTTGAACATTTTATTTGTCAAAATTATAATACCCCTGGTGTTGCATTTTTAGGTAAAGCTTTTTCTTATATCCGCGATCAACTTGGGCTTGATGAAAACGCTTTTTTACAAGAAATGGTAGAAGGTATTTTAGGATGTAACTATCCTGTACCCGATAGAATGCTCCACTTTAGTGAAGATATTGTTAAAGCCTATGTTTTACAGCAAATGGGTGCCCAATATCTAGATCGTGATAATATCGATTTATTTGCCGTTGAGGGTGGCACAGCCGCCATGGCTTATATTTTTAACTCCATGAAAGAAAACGGATTAATCCAAAAAGGCGATAAAATTGCTATTGGTGCGCCTATATTCACACCTTATCTTGAAATTCCAGAACTCAATGATTATCAATTGGTTGAGGTATTAATTAATTCTGATCCTAATTCAAATTGGCAATATCCTGAGTCAGAATTGCGTAAATTAGAAGATCCAGCAATTAAAGCCTTTTTTGTTGTTAACCCATCTAATCCACCATCAGTTAAAATTGACGATAAAAGCTTAAAAATTATCGCTGACATTGTTAAAAAACGTCCTGAATTGATTATTTTGACCGATGACGTTTATGGTACATTTGCCGATGATTTCCAATCTTTATTTGCAATCTGTCCGCAAAATACTATTTTAGTTTATTCATTTTCTAAATACTTTGGTGCGACAGGTTGGCGATTAGGTGTTATAGCAACGGCTAATGATAATGTGATAGATAAAACCATTAAAGCATTACCAAGCAAAACTAAACAGATCTTAAATAAACGCTATAGCTCAATTACGACTGATCCGGAAAATCTTAAATTTATCGATCGCTTAGTGGCTGATAGTCGTGCTGTAGCATTAAACCACACTGCAGGCCTTTCAACACCACAACAAGTACAAATGGTCTTATTTGCATTGTGTGAAATGATGGATAGTGATCAAAGCTATAAAAACGCACTAAAATCACTTATCCGCCGCCGTGCAACATCACTTTACCAACACTTGGGGCTTAAACATACCACCGATAAAAACAGTGTTGATTATTATACACTTGTTGATCTTGAGCATATTTGCCGAGAATTATATGACGATAAATTTGCTCAATGGATATTAAAAAATAAAAATCCGACTGAGATGTTATTTAGAATAGCAGACGAAGCGGGGGTCGTTCTATTACCAGGTAAAGGATTTGCTGTACAACATCCTTCTGCTCGAGCATCGTTGGCTAACTTAAATGAATATCAATATGCAGCGATTGGTTTATCAATGCGTAAATTGGCCGAAGAGTATTATGCTGAGTATCAAGGTAAAGCAAAGAAAAATAGCTAATTATTTAGATTTTTTTATCTAACTATTAATCAAACCCTAGTTTATCTAGGGTCAGATTGATGACAAACCTCGATATAATTCGGGGTTTATTTTTTTATTTAAACCATAAATAGGATTTTTAATTTGGATTTTATTAAATAAATTAAAAAATAGCTTAAAAAAACGTAACAAAAATAGCTTTATCGCTATTTTCTTGATATTTTGAGCCGTTGCGGCCAATAAACACTGCATTTGAACCTGCGCTCTTCCTCTAAATCGTGCATAGCGATGTCCGTGATGTTGTTTAGCATCAGCAAAGCTGCGCTCTATCGTTTCTTTTCGCCGAGCATAGACTTTTTTACCCCACTGACTTAAACGAATCTCGTTGGCTTTCTCTTTATCTGCTTCCCAGATATGCCGTGTGATTGTAAATACCCCAAACTTAGTACAAGATTCAAGTAGAAAATCATGCTGTTTGTTTTAGTGTTTTATATTCGAGCGGTGTCATGTTATTTAATGCCTCATGCGGTCTTTCGGTGTTATAAATTGTTAACCATTCTTCAGTTATTCTCCTTGCTTGAGCTAAGTTGTTAAAAAGATATAAATCGAGTACTTCAGTACGATAGGTACGATTAAATCGTTCAATATAGCCATTTTGATAAGGGCTACTGGGCTGGATATAATCAATGGTTATACCATGGTTGGTAAAGGTTTTTCCTGTAAATTCTGGCCCATTATCGACCCGTATTTTTAATGGATACCCATGATATTCGGCCAGTTTATCTAAGTAACGGGTAATCCTTCCTGCCAGTAAGCTTACTGCAATATCAATACCTAACGCCTTACGATTAAAGTCATCGATAACATTGAATGTCCTAAAGCGACGTTGATTACAGCGACTATCACTCATAAAATCCATTGACCAACATTCACCTTGTTTATTGGGGGCTAATAACCTTTCCGGGCATCGTGGAGGAATGCGTTTTTTACGCTTTACCCTGAGATTAAGCTTTAATTCACAATACACCCGATATACCCGTTTATGATTCCATTGATAGCCGAGCTTTCTGATACGATTAAAACATTTAGGAAAGCCCCAGCGTAAATGCCGGTCTGTGATAGCATTCAACACCGAAACAATCACCGAATCATCCTGTAACTTAGCTTGATAATAGTAAGCACAACGGCTTAAACCAACAATGGCACAACTCATAGCAATAGTAACTGAATGATTTTGTTGTAGTTGCTGTGCCCACGTTTTACGTGCCCCTGTTGGCACTAAAGCTTTTTTATGATATCTTCCTGAAGCTGAGATTTTAAACTGAGCTCAGCAAACATCTGTTTAAGTTTACGGTTTTCCGCCTCCAGCTCCTTTAAACGTTTGATGTCTGAAATTTCCATACCACCGTATTTATCACGCCATTTATAGAAAGTTGAATTACCCATGCCCTATTTACGACAGAG
>NZ_LZHN01000059.1:0-166668 GCF_001690435.1 Gilliamella sp. Nev3-1
ATTTTTTCTGGTGTCGCTGGAGTTGGTTTTTTTAGCATAGAAGAACTTCTCTTATAGTGGACTCCTCTCTATTAGATCAAAGAACTCGCCAAAAAGCGAGTTCTTTGTCATCAATCTGAAGCCTTGAATATATCAAGGCTTTTAACTGGAGTTATAATGGCTTTTTAGACGAATCCATAAACCAAAATTATGATAACAGCTACTGGCACAACATAACGAGTTAGTATTGTCCAAATGTTAAACCAAAAATCGTTTAAATTTAACTCTTCACGAATGCGTTTTTGATTCATCATCCAAGCACCAAATACAACCGTACCTAATCCAGTAACTGGCAACATGATTTTACTTGTTAGGTAATCAAGTAAATCAAAAATATTTTTACCAAATAGTTTTACTTCGGCCCATTCATTAAATGACAAAATACAAGCAATACCTAATGCCCAGATAACTAGGCTACTTAAAATCGTTGCTGACTTTCTACCTAATGGTGTTTTTTCTTCTAATAATTCAACCGTTGGTTCAAGTAATGAAATAGAAGAAGTTAGTGCTGCAAAAGTTAGGAAGATAAAGAAAAATACCCCTAAAATAGTGCCACCAGCCATATTTCCAAATGCAATTGGTAGGGTAACAAAAATAAGCCCAGGTCCTTCACCTGCTTGTAAACCATTTGCAAAAACCAGTGGAAATATAGCCATACCTGATAGCATTGCGACAATAACATCTAAAATTACCACTGTGCGGGCGGTAGATAGTAGGTTAACATCTTTTCCTAAGTACGAGCCATAAGCCATCATAATGCCCATACCTAAAGATAAGCTAAAAAATGCATGCCCAAGAGCGGCTAGCATAGCAGTGCCATTAATAGCCGAAAAGTCTGGCGTGAATAAAAATCTAAATGCTTCACCAAAAGATGGACCACTGACATACGCTGCGTATCCAACTAATACTAACAACAAGATACCTAGTCCTGGCATCATAATTTTACACGCTCTTTCTAAACCAGCACCAACGCCCAGTGCTACAATAAATGCGGTAGCAGCCATAAATACAGTGTGCCAAGTTAATAAATGGCTCACATTGCCAAGGAAGTTACTAAAAATTTGTTCTGTAACTTTGCCATTAGCGCCTTCAAAAATCCCTTGACCAGCTAAAATAATGTAATCGGTCGCCCAACCACCAATAACACTATAAAATGATAGGATTAAAAATGATCCTACTACGCCAATAATACCAACCCAACGCCATGATTTAGAACGATTTTCAGAAACAGCAACATCTTCCATGGTATGAATAGGATTTTTTTGTCCACGACGACCAATTAACCATTCTAAAACTAAAATCGGCAAGCCAATAACAAACATAAAAAGCAAATAAGTGAGCACAAATGCTGAGCCCCCCATTTCACCTGCCATATATGGAAATTTCCAAATGTTACCCAACCCAACAGCAGAACCAGCCGCAGCAAGCATAAATCCCATGCGCGAGCTCCATTGTGAGTGATTTTCCTTCATAGTACCCGTACTCATGAATATTTTTTTCCTTTATTCTTAATTGGTTAATCCTAGTATAAGCTAATGCTTAAAAACGTTTTTATTAGAGATAAGATGTTAAATCATGCCATGAAATAAGCATGGAAACAAGAAATCATTAAAACTATTAATATAAATAACAATTTGACTATTAAATTTTATAGTAACTTGAATTCAATTTGTGACAAGCTAATAACTAAATATTAACAGCAGGATAAATTTATATTTTGCCCTTTTATTGATAGTAGTGATGCCTTAAAATGTATGATTATGAATTTAGGCTGTGCTTTATAGGAAAAGTTATTATGTCACAAAATGTTGATTTTAATGAAATAAATAAATTTTCACAATTAGCTGCTCAGTGGTGGGATCTTGATGGCAAATGTAAACCTTTGCATATTATCAACCCATTACGTGTTAATTATATACAACAACATTGTGGATTATTAGATCAAAAAACGGTATTAGATGTGGGGTGTGGTGGTGGTATTTTATCTGAAAGCTTAGCGAAGCTTGGTGCTAATGTGACAGCCATTGATCTTGCTGATGAGCCACTCGCTGTGGCAAAACTGCATGCTGCGCAAAATGGTTTATCTATTGCCTATGAAAAACAGACCGTAGAAGAGCATGCAGAGCAAAATCCTATGCAATATGATATTGTAACGTGTATGGAACTGTTAGAACACGTCCCCGATCCATTTTCAATTATTGATGCTTGTGCAAAATTGCTTAAACCAGGGGGTAAATTATTTTTATCGACGATTAACCGCAATCATAAGGCAAAATTGCTATTAATTTATGGAGCAGAATATATTGCTCGGCTAGTACCTAAAGGTACACATGATTTTAATCGCTTTATTCGTCCCTCAGAATTAATGTCGCTTGTTGAGCAAGCAGGTCTCACTGTTGGTGATGTGATAGGCATGGAGTACCACCTATTGAGAAACCAATTTAAATTAGGACCTAATATTGATGTCAACTACATCTTAATGGCAAACCGTTAGGAAAATAAAAGAGCAATGTGTAGGTTAAAACAAATTGTCTATATAATATGCATATAATTTTATATTATCTTAATAAATCGTATCTAATATAAATATCACTGGTTTTTTTAAGTAAAAGTAAGTAAAATGCTTTGGCAATATTTTATCAACAATCCAACCAATGGTGAATATTGTCATGTCTCGTATAGTTAAAGAAGCACTCACGTTTGACGACGTGCTATTAGTTCCCGCCCACTCAACGGTATTACCGAACACAGCTGATATTAGTACGCAACTAACCCAAACCATAAAACTTAATATTCCAATGCTATCAGCAGCAATGGATACAGTAACCGAATCAGATCTAGCCATTGCGTTAGCACAAGAGGGGGGAATTGGTTTTATTCACAAAAATATGTCAATTGAAAATCAAGCCAATCATGTAAGGCAAGTAAAGAAACACGAAAGTGGTATAGTTCAAGATCCTGTATCTGTTTTACCTACTGCAACCATAAAGCAAGTTATTGATCTAGCTAAAGAGTATGGTTTTGCTGGATTTCCTGTTGTGACTGAAACCCAAGAACTGGTTGGAATTATTACTGCACGAGATGTACGATTTGCCACCGATTTATCTTTACCTGTTACTGCCGTTATGACGCCTAAAGATCGCTTAGTTACCGTCAAAGAAGGTGAGCAACGTGAAATCGTACTTCAAAAAATGCATGAGCACCGTATCGAAAAAGTGCTTGTTGTTGATTCACGCTTCCACCTAAAAGGTATGATTACCGTTAAAGACTACAACAAAGCCGAGCAAAAACCCAATGCCTGTAAAGATGAAAAAGGGCGCCTGCGTGTGGGAGCTGCTGTTGGGGCCGCGCCAGGTAATGAAGAGCGCATCGCCGCATTAGTTGAGGCTGGCGTTGATGTGTTGCTAATTGACTCTTCACATGGCCATTCGCAAGGTGTACTTGACCGTATTTATCAAACTAGAAAGAATTATCCTAATTTACAAATTATTGGCGGTAATGTTGCCACCGCTGAAGGTGCCAAAGCCTTAATTGAAGCTGGAGTTAGCGCTGTTAAGGTGGGGATTGGACCAGGATCTATTTGTACAACACGCATTGTAACAGGTGTTGGTGTGCCACAAATTAGTGCGATTATGGATGCAGTTGAAGTCGCACAAAAACATAATATTCCTGTTATCGCTGATGGTGGAATTCGTTATTCAGGCGACATAGCCAAAGCCATTGCTGCAGGAGCATCTTGCGTTATGGTCGGTTCAATGTTTGCAGGCACAGAAGAAGCACCAGGCGAAATCGAATTATTTCAAGGTCGAGCCTATAAATCATATCGTGGCATGGGATCGCTTGGAGCAATGGCAAAAGGATCGTCTGATCGCTATTTTCAAACCGACAATGCTGCAGATAAACTGGTACCAGAGGGAATAGAAGGGCGCATTGCCTACAAAGGACAATTAAAAGAAATCGTTCATCAACAAATGGGAGGATTAAGATCTTGTATGGGGCTAACTGGTTGCGCAACGATTGATGCATTAAGAACTCAGTCTAAATTCTATCGAATTACTGGCGCAGGCATGAAAGAAAGCCATGTGCATGATGTACTTATCACCAAAGAGCCACCTAACTATAGAGCGGGCGCGTAAAAAAGGGGGGGGAACCTCCTTTTTTTTTGCAAATAAAAAAACTTCAATAAAATCAATGACTTTTCTGAACCGTTTTTATAGAAAACGTACTGTTTTTATAACGTCAAAAGTTATTTTAGGGGGAGTATTGGGGGGAATGTTTTATTCTTTTGGTGCCCAGAATAATTGATGCCATCACGCCTGAATTGGGAGATTTAGTTCTGAATTCTCTCTCAACCCTAACATAAGGCTGCAAAACATGATTTTGGGTTATTCCACCTTTTTATTTAATTTTAATGAGTTGTTCCTGATAAAGCATAGCACTGCCCCAGCAAACAAGGGTATTTGGCTAGGCAGTGCTTATTTTAGTTATCTAAAATATCAATAACTTCATAGCAATCGTTTAATAATTCTATCCACTTTTATACGGCTGAGTCGCTTTATTAATTTATGCACTTGGCTAGGATAAAATTGGCTTGCCTGTATTTGTTGAAAATGAGTGACCAAGGTAGTTTTTTGGCGTATAGCGTTTAGTTCTTGGGTGAATTTGTCACTCAATTCTTGTTTTGGATCATGTATTAATATGCCATTTTCAAGATCTAGCCGCCACGCTCGCGGATTTAGATTGTTGCCTGTTATAAGCACCCATTTATCGTCTACCCAGATACCTTTAAGGTGGTAGCTTTGTTGTTCATCCTTCCATAAGCGGATAATCAGTTGTTCTTTGTCAATAAAGAGTTGCAGGCGCTCGATAAAGCTTCTTAAGTTGATTTCGTATAAATAGGGTAGCCCACCCGATATGTTAAAAGGTTTATCTGGTGGAATGTAAAAATCGTTAGCTTCTTTGTCACCAATAATCAGTTCCACTTTCCGTCCTTTGCGTAACAGACGGATAATGTCGCGGACTAAAATACTTGGTAAATTAAAGTAAGGCGTGCAAAAGATTACTTTTTGTTCGGTAACGTTTATTAAGTGATGAATAATTTTATTTAAAGCATTATTGCGCCCAAGCCCCATTATTGGTGCAACTGATAAAGTTTCATTGTCAGTATTGGCGCTGTATTGGTAGTTTGCATCCATTAAATGTTGGCGCAGGGCTTTGATTTCAGATTTGATCTGTTTGCGGGTTTTATGCGTGCCCAAATTAAGCAATTGCAATGCTTGATATGGTAAAAAATGCTCATGAATAAATTGCACCATGCTATCAGCTAATACTGGATTAGTAATAAAGTGGTAGCGGTCATAACGGTATTTATCGAGTTTGTGTAAATAGACATTATTAATGCTTGCACCGCTGTAAATAACCGTATCATCTATAATAAAACCCTTAAGATGCAATACACCAAGCACCTCACGACGATTAACTGGTACACCATAAATTGGAATGTCAATTTCTGGATTCTTTTGTTTTAATTGGTAATAATAATTGGCGTTAGTATGCGCTTTATCTTCACCAATTCTTCCTCGCTGTGCTCGATGCCAGTCAACAAATATTTTGATATCTAAATTTGGACGTTGCCGTTTAACTTGATAAAGCTCATTAAGAATTTCTTGACCTGCTTCGTCTTGTTCTAGATAAAGTGCGACAATATAAATACGTTGCTGAGCGTTTTTTATCTTGTCAATTAACGCTAGTCGATATGCTTTTGGACTATTGAATATCTCATATTGTTCGGCATTTTGTTGAATTTTTGCTAATTCATCTAGATGCTTTTGGTGATTATATTTTATAAATGGTATTCGCATGATTTATTTATCATTATAACTGGTAAATTACTTTAGGCTAATGATAGTTAAAAGTAATGTAAATAAGACCAGTAAAAATAACACTCCTTTTAAAATGTGCGCATTTCGATTAAGTTGCTTTAGGCTAAATACGCCATATCATTATGCTTATTGACCTTTAGCAGCATGTTTATGCTTTATTGCTAGGATGATAAATGGTTTAAGACTGCTCATCAACCCATGTTTCAATTATTTTGTAAGTTAATGCAAGTACTACTGGCCCAATAAACAATCCCATTATACCAAAACTAAGTAAACCACCAATTACGCCAAATAAAATGAGTAAAAATGGTAAATTAGCTCCTTTTTTTATTAAGTAAGCACGCATTACGCTGTCTAAAGTGGTTAAGATGATGGCAACAACAATTAAACAGATACCCTCAATGGTATGACCTGACCAAAATTGCCAAGCGATGCAGCCAAGCATAACCACTACAGGGCCAATTTGGGCTACACAACAAATAAATAAAATGAGTGTCAGTACGCCTGATAATGGCATATTGGTGAGAAGAAAACTCAATCCGCCGATTAACGCTAAGGTGATGGCGGTCACCACAACGCCTAATGCCACTGCACGGATAGATTGTCCTGCTAAAGTAACGGTGGTTGCACCGTATTGCTTAGAGAGTCGATTAGCTAGTAAGTAGACATATTTAGTGATGCTTTCGCCTTTTAAAAAAAGTAATAGACTAAAAATAATCATGACGCCAGCATGAAAAATAAATATACCAATGTTAGTGGCTTGTTCAAGTAGCCAACCTATCATGGTACCAATATAAGGCTGGATGCTTGACACTAAATCGGTACCATCGGTTTGAATCAGATTTAACCATTTTTGATGTAACTCGGAACCAAAGGTCGGTATGTTTTCCAGCCAGTCAAACGTGGGTAGTGTTTGATGTTGTAACGTTTTAGCCCATTCAATAAGATGGTGACCATTTTGTGCTACAGAGCTAATAATTAATATAAATGGAATAATGCAAACAAATGCAAGTATTAACGCCATAACAAGCAACGATAACCAGCGCTTGTTAAACAGTTTTTTTTGAATTTTTATCATTAATGGCCAAGTCGCAATGACTACCATTACCGCCCAAAAGAATCCAAACAAGAAAACTTCAACAATACGATAGGTAATAATGATTAGCAACCCAATAATTAATAAGTTTAAAATCAACTTGAGTAAATCGGTAGTATTTTTTTCTGCTGGCATTTTAACACCATATTTATTAATCTATATTGTGTTATTATACGCATTATCAATTAAAATTAATATGATGTATCGATGATTCATTCTTTCATACTGGAGATTTAAAAATGAAAAAATTATTATTATTGGCATTATTAGGTGTGTCATTAACGGCGTGTGCCAACACACCAAAAATTAAACCTATTGCACAAAATGCTAATGATACAGCACCATTCCCAACGGCTCAAGAGGGCGTTACACGTTATGCTATTCATCTGCCAGCTATTGCTGACGAAAACAATGCAAAAGTTGAAGTAATAATTGGCAAGGAAATGAATGTTGATTGTAACTTACACAATATTGGTGGTACTGTTAAGCAAGAAGAGCTTAAAGGTTGGGGATATTCGTACTATGTGGTTGAAAAGGCCGCAGGTAATATTTCAACTTTAATGGCTTGCCCTGAAGGAAGCAATAAAAATCAATTTGTGACCCTTAACCACAATTTAGGCTTATTTAACTATAACAGCAGTGTACCATTAGTTTTTTATGTGCCTAACGATTTGCAAGTTAAATACCGTGTTTGGCAACCTAAGGATAAAATTCTAGAAGCTAATGCAGAATAATCTGTATTTATGAATTGTTAATTGGTTATCAATTATCGATTGAGTGGTCAAAATCTGTCCACTCAATCTTGAAACTTTCAATATTTGATTTTTTAAGTGGACATCTTTGAAAAAAAAGGTATTTTATCCCTTGTAATGCAAGGTTAGCTCTACATGTTCATTTATCATTATTAATGACTTGTGATTGCCTGATTACCTCGGTTTCGCTTGGCGGTGTTACATTGGTAATTTATATCATTTTCTCAACGTCGATGGCAAAATTTGGGGGTCCGTTGTTTCTTTGCAATGGGCTTGTGTCTAACATGTAATATCCCTACAACTAGAGGAGAAGTGGTGAGCATGTTTACTCAACGTAAAACAATTCTTTCAATCGTGGCTGGTGTTTCACTAGCGTTATCTCAACCTGCTATTGCTAAAGATCGCGTCGTGCATTTTTACAATTGGGCAGGGCAAATCGGCTCTAATACAATTACTGATTTTGAAAAATCAACAGGTATTAAACTTGTTTATGATGTGTATGATTCAAATGAAGCACTTGAAGGTAAATTAATGGCAGGCCATTCTGGTTTTGATGTGGTTTCGCCATCAGATAGTTTTTTAGCTAGACAGATTAAATCTGATATCTATCTTCCATTAGATAAAAGTAAATTACCTAACTGGAAAAATCTTGATCCTAATTTAATGAAATTAATGGCTACCCATGATCCTGATAATAAATATGCCATCCCTTATGTATGGATGACAACAGGCATTGGCTATAACATTGATAAAGTTAAAGAGCGTTTAGGTAGCGATGCGCCAGTTAATAGCTGGGATCTAGTATTTAAGCCTGAAAATATGGAAAAATTGAAAGATTGTGGCGTAGCGTTTTTAGATGCCCCAACCGAAATTTTCGCAAGTGCTCTTCAATATTTAGGAAAAGATCCGAATAGTACTGATGCTAAAGATTACACAGGTGCTGCTTACGAGTTGTTAGAAAAAGTTCGCCCAAATATTCGTTATTTCCATTCTTCACAATATATTACTGATTTAGCAAATGGTGATATTTGTGTGATTTTAGGATGGTCGGGTGATATTTTACAATCACGCGATAGAGCTGATGAAGCAAAAAATGGTGTGCATGTGGGCTATCAAATTCCAAAAGAAGGGGCATTAGTCTTTTTTGATACTTTTGCCATTCCAAAAGATTCAGCTAATCCTGACGAAGCACACGAGTTCTTAAATTTTGTCATGAAACCTGAAATTGCAGCGCAAGTGACTAATGATGTTAATTTTGCTAGCGCCAATAAAGAAGCAAACGACAAATTTGTAAAACCAGATGTGAAAAATGATCCTGCGGTTTATCCAAAACCAGAAGTAATGGAAAAATTATTTACCTTGAAGGTTAAAGAACCCAAACTTGAACGTGTTATCACACGTACGTGGACAAAATTAAAAACTGGTAAATAAGCAGTAATTATCTAATTATTTATTGGTCTATTCTAGACGGGGAGATTAATTTGATCTTTCCGTCTCGTTTTTTTTGGCTTGTTGTTATGAGGAAAAAAGAGTGAATAATAAAACAACAAATCAGGTACAGCCTAAAAAAAAGATGATAACTCCGCTATTGGAGATCAAAAATTTAACGAAAGTTTTTAATGATGATTATTATGCTGTTGATGATGTCAATTTGACTATCTATACTGGCGAAATTTTTGCTTTACTGGGCGCATCAGGAAGCGGTAAATCAACACTACTACGTATGCTTGCTGGTTTTGAACAACCAACATCAGGTCAAATAATTCTTGATGGTAAGGATTTATCACAAGTTCCACCTTATAATCGCCCAATTAATATGATGTTCCAATCGTATGCTCTATTTCCTCACATGTCGGTTGAGCAAAATATCGCCTTTGGTTTAAAGCAAGACAAGTTAAGTCATAATGAGATTAAACAGCGTGTTGAAGAAATGTTAGCGTTAGTGCATATGGAGCAATTTGGCAAACGCAAACCCCACCAATTATCAGGAGGGCAAAGACAACGTGTGGCATTAGCTCGAAGCCTAGCTAAACGACCAAAATTATTGTTGCTTGATGAACCCATGGGTGCACTAGATAAGCAACTACGTGATCGTATGCAACTTGAAGTGGTGAGCATTTTAGAGCAAGTAGGAGCAACTTGCGTAATGGTAACCCATGATCAAGAAGAAGCCATGACAATGGCAGGTCGTATTGCCATTATGAACAAAGGTCAATTTGTTCAAATTGGTGAGCCAGAAGAAATTTACGAACATCCAAATTGCCAATACAGTGCTGAATTTATTGGCTCAGTTAATATATTTGATGGTATTTTACAAGATACATTAGAAGACGGCTTAATTATCAGTTGCCCTACCATTAAACATCCATTAAAAGTCGATTATGATTCACCAGCGGTAGAAGGTGTACCAGCTAAGATTGCCTTACGTCCAGAAAAAATCCAATTATGTGACCAACTCCCTGAAGATGGGTATAACTGTGCTACAGGTGAGGTTGTCGAAATTGCTTATTTAGGTGATCTATCGATTTATCATGTGAAATTGCCAAGTGGCCAAATTATCATTGCACAATTGCAAAATGAACACCGCTATCGTAAAGGTATGCCAACTTGGGGAGATATTGTTAACTTAAGTTGGGAAGTTGATAGCTGTGTTGTGCTTACCGAATAAACAAAAGAGGATATAGTGATGCGATCCATTTTATTGGGATTGTTATTAAATGCATTTGTGTTACTCAATGTTTATTGGCGTTTTGTAACAACAGGTGCTTTTGATAACTTATTTTTAGATGCGCTATTTACCGCAATGACATTGAGTTTTTTGCTGTCATGTTTAGGTTTATATTTAGTTAATTACAAGCCATCTAAATTCGCCTATCGGTTAATAATTGCTGGTAGCATAGCGTTTATTCCTGTTGGGTTTGTAGTAATTTATTTTGCTTATAAAAAAATGCGCCAACAGCATAGCGATTCAGATTTGATGACGTTATATGGTAGATTAGTGGTCATTGCCATTCCTTACTTATGGATGTTGCTACTATTTTTATTGCCATTTTTAATTGTATTTAGAATCAGCTTTTCAGAAATGGCTTTGGCTGTACCACCTTATACTGATTTACTCAGTTATGATGATGGTATACTTAATATTGCGCTAAATTTTGGCAACTATTTAAATCTAATTAGTGATACTATTTACATTGATTCCTATTTGCAATCACTTAAAATTGCAGCCATTTCAACCATACTGTGTATTTTGATTGGCTATCCATTGGCATGGGCGATTTCACAATGTAAACAGTCAACCCGTAACATTTTATTATTATTGATTATTTTACCTTCGTGGACATCGTTTTTAATTCGTGTTTACGCATGGATTGGTATTTTGAACCCTAATGGACTGTTAAATCACTTTTTGATGTGGTTAGGCGTCATTGATCAGCCATTGATTATTATGAAAACCTATTTTGCGGTATATATTGGTATTGTTTATTCGTATTTACCCTTTGTGGTATTGCCAATTTATACATCGTTAAGTAAGGTCGATTCGACATTAATTGAAGCGGCACTAGACTTAGGTTGTAAACCAATTAAAACGTTTTTTAAAATTATTGTACCTTTGACTAAAAATGGTGTTATTGCTGGGGGAATGTTGGTGTTTATTCCTGCTGTAGGTGAATATGTGATCCCTGAATTATTAGGGCCTTCTGAAGGCATTATGATTGGTACCCAGCTTTGGACCGAGTTCTTTAACAATCATGACTGGCCAGCAGCTTCAGCCGTTGCAAGTGTGATGTTGATGATATTAATTGTACCAATTTACTATTTTAATAAATTCCAAAATCGACAAATGGGGGGTAAATAGATGAACAATTTACCTGTTATTACACGATCCGCCCTGATTGTATTTATCTCCTCTTTGCTAGGTGCAATTTTATTGAGTATTTTGATTTCATCATCGGGATTAGCGCTTTTGGGGCAAAGTGGCTTTTATTACGGCTGTATTACTTTTAGTTTTATACTTACGGTTTTAGTTACTATAGCGCTGTTTTTTCGATGCTTGAAGGGGCTTATCTTTTTAGTTGTCTTTTCGTTTTTATATATCCCCATGATCATTTTGATTGTTTATTCGTTTAACAGTTCTCGGCTAGTAACAGTTTGGGCGGGTTTTTCAGTCAAATGGTATTTTGAGCTAATTCACAATGAAACACTACTTAAAGCTGTCGGATTAAGTCTATCTATTGCTGCATGCGCTGCTACTTTTGCTGTTGTGCTCGGCACATTAGCCGCTTATGCAATTATCCGTTTTAGGCGATTCCGTGGGTCTAATTTGTTCTCATTTATGACAACAGCGCCGTTAGTTATGCCTGATGTTATTACTGGTTTGGCATTGTTATTATTGTTTGTGGGTATGGGGCAGGTCTTGGGGTGGCCAAAAGATCGAGGTGCAATAACTATTTGGATGGCACATGCGACTTTCTGCACTGCCTATGTTACGGTAGTCATTAGTGCAAGGCTTCGTGAACTTGATAAATCTATTGAAGAAGCGGCTTTAGATTTAGGTGCTAACCCATTGAAAGTCTTTTTTGTTATTACATTACCAATGATTGCACCGGCATTAGTTTCTGGCTGGTTACTTGCATTTACCTTATCACTTGATGATGTCGTAATTGCTAATTTTGTAACAGGGCCAGGCGCAATGACATTACCTAAATTAATATTTTCAAAAGTACGTTTAGGGGTCGATCCACAAGTCAACGCTTTAGCCACAATTATATTACTCATTGTCGGGATTATCGGTTTTATTTCGTGGTTATGGATGCGTCAGTCTGAGCGACGTCGCATTCAAGAAACACATAAGCACTAAATCCTGCCTCTTATCTCAATATTGCCGCATATTGCGGCAATATTACGTTTTAAAATCTCCGTGTTTTTTCCATCATTTTGTATTATAGTGTGAATGGTCAATTTATTTGGCTAAATTCTCAGGGCGGGGCGTAATTCCCCACCGGTGGTATAGCCCACGAGCGCTTAATATTTTAGATTTTAATGGTCTGTTTATTTTATTAATAACAAACCATCTAAATATATTAAGGTCAAGCAGATTTGGTGAAATTCCAAAGCCGACAGTTAAAGTCTGGATAAAAGAGAGTTGCTTATCTTTCTCATGTTTGCTGAAAGGCAAAGTCATACTGGTCAAGCACAGCCCTGATTCTGGTATTTTATTTATTTGTACTTAATTAATTTGATGCATCAATAATGATTCAAATTTAATTAAGTAAATAATGAAATGAGCAAATTAAAAATATAGGTATTTACCATGAATCAGTTTAATCTGAATGAGTTTGGAACTCCAATCGAACGAGTCAAAAAGGCCATTGCATCAATTCAAGCCGGTCAAGGTGTGCTAGTTTTAGATGATGAAGATCGTGAAAACGAAGGCGATATTATTTGGGCTGCTGAGTCAATCACTCCCGAACAAATGGCTATTACTATTCGTTATGGTAGTGGCATTGTTTGCTTATGTTTACCGCCAAAACGTTGCGAAGAATTGGAATTGCCTATGATGGTGGCCAATAATACCAGTAAAAATAATACTGCGTTTACTATTTCGATTGAAGCTGCCGATGGTGTAACAACGGGGGTATCTGCTGCCGACCGCGTCACGACCATTAAAGCTGCGGTTAATGATAACGCTAAACCTAGCGATCTTAATCACCCCGGGCATGTCTTTCCATTAGTTGCTAAAGAAGGGGGGGTATTGGTTCGCCGAGGTCATACCGAAGCATCAATTGATTTAGTGACATTAGCGGGTTTAAAACCTGCTGCAGTCCTGTGTGAGTTAACAAATGATGATGGCACAATGGCAAGAGCACCTGAAGTGGTAAAGTTTGCAAAACAATATCATATGCCCGTTGTGACCATTGAAGATATTGTTGAGTATCGTAAATCGTTAGCAGTGTAGTACTAAAAAAGAGACTTTAACTAATTATACTAAATAATAGCAATATTGAAATGTTGTTTGCAGTATATACCATTTTCCGCCGAAAGCATCGGCGGATAGGAGTCGAAATCAACCAAGTACTTTTAATGCACAGACTTTTGTTATTTTAACGCCATTTTCTAATGCTGAAGTGTCGAACTTCATTTCTGGGTGATGTAATCCTGGGGTTAAATCAGCTCCTAACCCCCAAAAACCAGCTTTGACATTGCGTTCACATGGATAGTTGAAAAAATCTTCTCCACCTGGGGTAAAGATTGGATCTTTTAAGCCCTCTTTTCCAAGTACATCAACAATAGCTTCGGCAATAATTTGGGTGACATCGTTATCAATTTCAGCTGCAGGGATCTCTTTAGTTACATTGATATCCACTTTTGCACCGATAGATTCAATACTGAGTTTTATTGCATTTAGAGTTTTGGCTTTTAGATCATGCATAGCTGAATTTGTTGAGGTTCTTAGATCCCAACATACATAAGCTTCAGATGGAATGGCATTAGTTACCCCTGCATCACAAATGCAACGTGTTGCTTTGATGCTATAAGTTAAACTTGGTGTCAGTTGAATGGTGTTAACTGCTTGAATGGCAAGTGCAGCTGCATCAAGCGCATTAATGCCTAAATGTGGGCGAGCACCATGCGCAGGTATACCATGAATGTTTGCTTCAATTGTAGTGGATGCCGAATAGTACATTGCCGCTGCGGCAAAGCCTTTAGGACATTCGTCTTTAGGGCGTAAATGTAGGCCGATAATCATGTCAACATCATCAATAATGCCACCTTTAATCATGGCTAAAGCGCCTGAACCAAGTTCTTCAGCTGGCTGGAAAATCAGTTTTAATCGCCCTTTTTTGATACTGCCTTCTTGAATTAATTCTTGTGCTGCGGTTAATAATATTGATGAGTGTCCGTCATGACCGCAGGTGTGTCTTGCACAATGCTTACCATCAATGATATGACCCAATGCGTCCATGTCAGCCCGTAAAGCCAGAACTGGGCCTGGTTTTCCGCTATCGTATTGGGCAACAATCCCAGTTGTGTTATTAATATTGCGACTTACTTTATAACCGACTTGTTCAAGCTGTTGTGCAATATATGCCGACGTTTTATGCTCCTCAAAGCCTAACTCAGGAATTTGATGTAAATAACAATAATGCTCTAATACGTTTGACATTGGTATCTCCTTTCTCAAGCAATAAATCGCATAATAATCATTGCAATCAGTGCATTGAAAATGCTGTTTAACATCAATAATGGCCAGTATTTTTTAGGTACATCGGCAACGCCTAATAAACGCCCCATATATTGTAATTGTGATCCCATTAAAAAAATAGCGGGAGTCAAAATAGTTATTGCTGTCGTATTAAGTATGCCACTAGTGAGCAAATTGACGGCAACACCAGTGCCAGCAGATGCGGATAACCAAGCGGTGAGTAATACGGTAATGGCTTCTCCAGGTAAGCCAAAAACTTCCATCATTGGCGCACAATAAGTTCCGATTAATTGCATTAAACCTAAACGTTTTAGCATTTCGGCAATCACAAATGCCATTAAGATGTTAGGCATTAAATTGTTAATCGCAATATTGAATCCTTTGCGTGCACCAATTACAAAAATATCTAAAGGGTTATTTGATTGGTTTTGTGAATTACTCATTGATAAACTCCTTTTTATAAATTGAGTTTAATATCAAGCGAACTAGTATTGCCCCCATAAATTTAAGTACAAGCATAATGACAAGAGGAATAAAAATAGCCACTGTCATTGACGCAAATAATGCTGAGCCAATAGAAAAGTAGTTATTGATTAAACCTGCACCAGAATATTGCCAAGCGCTAATGATGATAAGATCTTTTTTAGTAATTTGCTTTTCATCATATAATTCTTTAGTTAATACTGCGCCAGCATCAGTGCTTTGCAAGTCAGTAATTAACGCAAGACCTGTTTTACCAGGAACGCCTAATATCGGTTTTAACAGTGGCGTTAGCAATTTATGTGCCGCACGAATTGTGCCGTAATGGGTAAAGATTTCTAATACACCTAATGCCAACATAACCGTTGGGATAAGCGATAAAGCAAAAATAAATCCAGCTCTTGCACTAATACCACCTTCGCCTACAAAAGTATTTTTTTCTGGGTGGATCATGGTACCAAATTTACCGCTTAAGCTAGTAAAATCAAATGCACCTAACCATGCTTTACCTTCGACATTAAAAAATAAGCCTGAAAAAAACAAAATTGCCACTACAAGTGATACATAGGCTTTTATGCCTACTTTAAATTCATTGTCTGATTTTTTTGACATGCTACTTTCCTTTTCTTATGCTTAACCTACTTAACTATCCTATAAGTAGCGATACTAGATAAGTATGATAACGCCTACTTTAGATTTATAATAAAAAACGGTTTAAAAACACTATTTTATTATTCTATACTCATTTAAAATTAAATTAAAAAAGTATAACTATTTTTATTTTTTTCTATCAATTTATCTATTTCTTTTATATCTTTCTAAAAGCATACGATATGGTATGATATGGAATAGGCAGGCTAACTTACATAAATCGTAATGCATTGAATTATAAAAATTTGCTCTTGCTATTGATGATTATTCATTATAGAATTACCTACCTTATTGAAAAATAATAATAAAACTTGTGGTAAGGTATCATGAAGGTTAGTTGCTTTGACTTATTCGTTTTTTTGACTTAGTAGTTAAAAACATACAGTAATTAAGCTCTTTGGGTGGCAAATGTTCTGTTTGCGAACCATCTTTTATTTTGTCGTTGTTTATCGACAATAAATCATTATCAAGTGCTATATAAAATAGGTTATGACAAAAAATAAAGTAGCAAAACGAGGTAGCTATGTTAAGCGTGAATAAAGAGTGGGCATTTGTAGTGCTGACTTGCTTTTTTGAGTTATGTTGGATTTTAGGGTTTAGCGTTGCAACCGAGCTATGGCAGTGGGGTATCATTGTGTTGCTAATTGTTGTCGATTTTACTTTTTTAACCAATGCTTGTAAAACAATACCCACAGGTACAGTGTATGCCATATTTTCAGGCGTTGGTGCAGTTGGTGCGACAGTGATTGACATGTTGCTTTTTGACAAAGAAATTAAATTAATTCAACTTTTTTTTGTGGCACTTATCATTATTGGTGTTGTGCAACTTAAACGTGCGGATAGTTAATATTACAATAAAGGACAAATTTAATCATGGGATGGCTATTGATATTAATTGCAACTGTTTTTGAAGTTCTTGGGGCGATTGGTCTTAAGTTATATGCAGAGCAAAAAAGTCTGCTTAGGCTTGTTTTATATTGGGGAGGATTTTCTGTTTCTTTTATGCTTTTTTACTTTTCTCTCCATTATCTTGAATTGAGTATTGTGTATCCTGTTTGGGTTGGTCTTGGAACATCGGGGGCGGTGTTAGCTAATATGTTATTGTTCAATGAGCCTAAAAACTTTTCTCGATTATTTGGTTTGAGCATTATTATTATTGGTGTTGTTGGTTTACATGCTACTTTATAATCAGTTTTGATTATACTGGCAAAAAAACCGGAGATAATCTCCGGTAAAATATAATGTAAGGTTGAATAAAAAAAGAAATTAAATTAAATTTCGTTAGCATGCTCTTTTAAGAAACTTGCAACACCTTTCGGGTTTGCTTGCATGCCTTTTTTACCTTTTGTCCATTGTGCAGGGCAAACTTCTCCATGCTCTTCATGGAATTGGAACGCATCAACAATACGAATCATTTCGTCGATATTACGACCAATTGGTAAATCGTTAATCGTTTCATGGCGTACAATGCCTGATTTATCAATGAAGAATGATGCGCGTAATGCCACACCAGCTTCAGGATGTTCAACACCATATGCTTGCATAATTTCGTGTTTGATATCTGCAATAATCGGGAATTTTACTTCACCAATACCACCATTGTCTCGAGGTGTGTTTCGCCAAGCGTTATGTACATATTCAGAGTCCATTGAAACACCAATAACTTCAACTCCTCGCTTTTTGAATTCTTCTAGGCGGTGATCAAATGCGATGATCTCTGATGGACAAACAAAAGTAAAGTCCATTGGCCAGAAAAAAACCACAGCATATTTACCATGAATATGTTGTGATAAATTGAAATTGTTAACAATTTCTCCAGATCCTAAAACTGCTGCTGATGTAAAATCTGGGGCTTTGCGAGTGACTAATGTCATAGTGTTTCTCCTTGCTAATTAAATGTAAATCATATCGTGAAGCATTATAGCAATTAAAATCGATTGTCCAAGTTGTTATAAACAATCGGTATCATAAGTTTAAGCTATTAACTGTTGATTATTGTTCGGTATTATTTATTAATTTTTTAGGTTTACCTTTATTTTTGGTATCTCGATGACGCTGTTTTATCTTTTTCTTCTTGGCATCTTCTTTTTTGCGAACACTTTTTAATTTTGCTTTTTGCGATGGTTTTTTCTTTGTTGCTGGCTTTGGGGCTTTTGTTTTTGGTCGCAATTCATCAATGGTTCTTAGTTTTATTGGTTCTTGGATATAGCGCTCAATTTTTTGTAGTAATTCGTTATCATGAGCTTCAATTAGCATAATTGCCGTACCTTTTTTACCTGCACGTGCAGTGCGACCAATGCGGTGCAAGTAAACATCTGCGGTTTTCGGGGCATCAAAATTAATAACGTGGGTGATATCGTCAATATCAATTCCACGCGCTGCAACATCAGTTGCAACCAGTACATTAACAGTATTATTGCTAATTCTTTTGATCGCTTCGTTGCGTTTTGCTTGTACCATTTCGCCTTCTAAATAGCAACTGTGGATGCCAGCTTGATGCAGCAGGTTAACTAATTCGTGCACACGTTCACGTTTACGAACAAATACAATGGTTTTTTTTAATTCTTGTTGTTTTAATAAGTGAGTAAGCAGTGCCACTTTATGGGGTAAGTCGTCAGCACGATAATAGAATTGTAGGATCTTTTTTCGCTCTTTACGCGATGGATCGGCATTGATTTCAATTGGTGCATTTAAAATGCGACTGGCAAAATTATGCAGTCCTTCGCCTTCAAGTGTAGCTGAAAATAATAAAGTTTGCTTACGCCAACGAGTTTCGGCTGATATGGTTTCGACATCTTGCGAAAAACCCATGTCTAGCATGCGGTCTGCTTCGTCTAAAATCAGCATCTCAACCGCTCGGCAATCAAAATTTTCTTCTTTTATATACTGTAATAATCGACCTGTTGTTGCAATAACAATATCTTGATTTTTGCTAAATACTTCAGCGTGATTCATATAAGCAACCCCACCAGTAATGGTTGCGATGCTTAGTGGTGTCGATTCGGTTAATAATTTGGCTTGCTCGGCAATTTGCATGGCGAGTTCACGCGTTGGTGTTAATATCAAAATACGTGGTGGCCCAGATTTACGACGAGGGAAATCTAATAAATGTTGCACAGCAGGAATTAAAAAAGCGAGTGTTTTACCCGTACCAGTTGGTGCTGAGCCTAAAATATCTTTGCCATCTAGAGCAACAGGAATCGTTTGTGCTTGGATTGCTGTCGGGGTGTTTATATCCTGCGTTTGAAGATTGTGAATTAATATATCATCTAGCTCTAAATCAGAAAAAGTGTGTACTGTCATAATGATCTTTTCATCTAAAATTATAAGACACATTATAACGGCAATTACTATAACTACAATCAATAAAAGTGTGATGGATTATTATTCGCTCTTTATACGTTATTTGCTTACAGATAAGTTATCTTGAAGAGAATGTCAACTTGTGTGCCTAAAATCTTAACGATTTATTTAAGCAAAACTTATCATCTTTGAGTGTTTATGGTAAGATTAGGTAAATTATTACAGCATGTAAAATGGTGATTGGGTTATTCCGTTGCGGTTTAACGCTTAATCAATTTGTACCTTAATACAAGCTGGTTCAAAATTTCCTATTAAATAATATTTCTATAATAACCATCAGATAATAACTATGACTGAATGTTTTTCGATTGATAATTATAATAAGCAATTAGAACGGAAAGTAGATATTTTAAAAACATTATTATCAGACTTTTCTCTTCCCGAATTAACAGTCTATTCATCGCCAATTAGCCATTATCGAATGCGAGCTGAGTTCAGAATCTGGCATCATGGTGAGGAGCTTTATCATATTATGTATGACAAAAAGACAAAAAAACGGGTACGCGTTGATGAATTTCCTATTGCGACTAAATTAATAAATCAAGCGATGCAAACTATTTTGCCTTTATTACAGCATAATCATCTACTTCGGCATTTATTGTTTCAAATTGATTATTTTTCAACCTTAAGTGGTCAGTTATTAATTACGCTTTTATATCATAAAAAGTTAAATGATGAATGGATAATTGAAGCAAAAAAATTAAAAATGCAATTAGCTAAACAAGGCGTAAATGCGAGTATTGTCGGGCGCGCTAGCAACCAAAAAATTGCAATTGATGTCGATTATGTTGATGAGATTTTACCCGTAATGGGTAAAATGTTTACTTATCGTCAAGTTGAAAATAGTTTTACCCAACCCAATGCGGCGGTGAACATTAAGATGTTACAGTGGGCTGTATCAGTCACTAAAAATTTGTCGGGTGATTTACTAGAGTTTTATTGTGGTAATGGTAACTTTTCAATTGCACTGGCACAAAACTTTCGAAAAGTATTGGCCACTGAAATTGCTAAAGCGTCAGTTTATTCTGCTCAGCATAATATTGCCATTAATCATATTGATAATCTTACTATTGTCCGATTGTCGGCTGAAGAGTTTACCAGCGCAATTAAAAGAGAGCGTGAGTTTAATCGTTTAAAAGGAATTCATTTAGATGATTATCGGTGCGACACGGTACTGGTTGACCCGCCTCGTGCAGGATTGGATTTAAATACTATTGATATATTGAAATCCTATAAAACTATTATTTATATTTCGTGTAATCCTAATACATTGCGCGACAATTTGCAGTTATTGAGCAAAACGCATTCAATTCAACATTTTGCAATGTTTGATCAATTTCCTTATACCGATCATATCGAAACAGGCATAGTATTGTGTAAAAAGTAAAAGGATCTGATATTCAAAACAGGATATTTTTGCTACAATAAGCCCAATTTATGTGTGACTAATTATTGTTTTCAGTATATATACAGACTTGCGCCAAATTAGATAAAAAAAACCCTAGATAAACTAGGGCTGCATTAAATTGCAAGGAATGGATGAAAGGAAATAAAACAATGAAACAATAATGTCTAGCCTCATGAATCATTGTGTAGCTACTATAGCAAAGACAAACCAACTGATTGGTGACATAAACATTACAAAATGGTCATTAATATATCATGATTGATTTAATGTTTATCATTTATTCTATAGCAGTATTATGCAATTTCGACAATCAGGCAAACAACAAAGGAAGTATTCAAATATGAAATTGTTAGTAGTTGAAGATGAGCAAAAAACAGGTGAGTATCTTCGTCAAGGTTTAGTTGAATCTGGATTTGTTGTTGATCTAACAAACAATGGTCTTGATGGTTATCATAGAGCGATGACAGAAGATTACGATTTAATTATTTTAGATGTCATGTTACCTGACATTGTGGGTTGGAAAATTGTTCAGTCACTGCGTGAGGCTGGCAAAGATACCCAAATTATGTTGCTCACTGCTATGGGCAGTGTTGAGGATAAAGTAAAAGGCCTTAACTTAGGTGCAGATGATTATTTGGTCAAACCTTTTTCGTTTGCTGAATTACTGGCTCGGGTTAAATCCTTGCTTCGACGTAATGTCCCACAGGTTAATAATTCTCAATTGAGTATTGCTGATCTAGTCATGGATCTTCCTAAGCGTACGGTAACACGTGGCGATAAGCGCATTGATTTAACCAATAAAGAATTTTTATTATTAGAGTATTTTTTACGTTACCCAGGTGAAGTATTACCACGTTCCTTAATCGCTTCTCAAGTTTGGGATATGAACTTTGATAGTGATACCAATGTCATTGATGTCGCAATTCGACGCTTACGTAATAAAATTGATGCCGATTTTGAGCCTAAATTAATTCATACAGTCCGCGGAATGGGGTATAAGTTAGATGTCTTGGATGAACCCGAATAAGTTAATCTCATTACGTTTGCCTCTTATTGTTTGTTTAATAACGTGTGGTTTACTTTATTGCTTCAGCTTTCTAATTGAACGTTCTTTTGAAAAACTTTCAATTCAGCAAAATGTGTCCGAACTTAATTCGGTTATTGACTCTATTGAGCGTGAGCTTGTTTATTATTCTCCCGACGAGAACCGTGATGAGTTTATTCAAAATTTGTTATTAATTTTGACAGGGCACCATCGGTTATTTGTTTATATTATTGATGATCAGGGAAAAATAGTCTACCGAACTCGTGGACCCAATCTAGCTTTTGCTAAAACTCAAATTGATTTTGATAACATTGTTGAAAATCACAGAACAGATATTTGGAATCAAGATAAATCATCATATCGAGTTGCGGCCTCATATGTTGCCATTGAAAATGGCAAGCACTATACCACAATCGTTGCTATTGGTCGTGATCTACAGATTGAATTTATTCGACGTTTACGTGACGGTTTAGGTTTACTTATTGGTATTGCTTGTATTTTGGTATTAATTGGTTCTTTTATTAGTATCTATTTTACCCAAAAACCGATTAATCGATTGATTAAAAAGATTGAAAAAATTAACCTTAAAAGTTTGAATTACCGTATCCCTACTTCTTTAGTGCCAATTAAATACGTAAGTTTGGTCAAAGCATTTAATGATATGCTTAATCGTATGGAGGATGTGTTTCATCGGCAACGCAATTTTACAGCGGATATTGCCCATGAAATGCGAACTCCAATTACTAATCTAACTACTCAAACGCAAATTGTGCTCAATAATGCTAGAACGACAGATGAATATCGTGAGATTTTATACTCTAATTTGGAAGAATATGAAAAAATGTCACAGATGATTTCCGATATGCTGTTTTTGGCTCAAGCAGATAATCGCCAATTGGTGCCTAATTTAATTGATATTGATTTACATAATATGATCACATTAATGTGTGAGTATTTTGAGCCACTGACTGACGAGAAAAATATCACTTTCAACCTTGATGGTAATTGTTCTCATATTCAAGGTGATAAAATGATGTTGGGACGAGCAATCAGTAATATTTTATCTAATGCTATTCGTTATACTCCAGAAAATCAGGTAATAACCATAACATTAAAGCAAGTGAATGAAAAACGTGTGCAAATTGTTATTTCTAACCCAGGTAAAAAAATTGACAGTAAGCATTTGCCACATCTTTTTGGCCGATTTTATCGCGTTGAGGAATCACGCCATCGTAACGGAAATGATAGCGCGGGCACTGGAATAGGGCTTGCGATAGTTAAATCTATTATTGAAACGCATAAAGGTACGATTTCTGCCGAATCTGACGAGCAATCGACACGCTTTATTATCAATTTACCAACTGCTATTTAACATCAAAGTCACTAATCAATAAATTAGCTGCTGCATAAGCAGCTTTATCTTTTAGTTCTTGTGGTACAAGGTCGTTAAGCACAACTTCATTTAACACTTGCATGACAGCACCTAAGGCATCTTCAATATAACCGAGATCATTACTGCCAATTTGTGCGTATTTTTCATAAATAAGATCGCTATATTTTTTCATTAAATTCGCTCCTTGAGGTGCCGTTATAAAAAATTAGTCAATTGTTGGTAAACTTGCTCGGCTTGAATAGTTTGCATCATTTTTTCGTTTGAAATAATGCTAAATTGGTTTTTTCCATAACCACCAATCAAATTTGGATCAGTTTCACCAAATAAAGTGATATTTGGGCGATCTAGTGCTGCGGTTAGATGGCTTAATCCGGTGTCTACTGAAACCACTGCTTTTGCCCCAGCAATAATGGTTGCTATGTCGGAAAGCGATAGTTTGGGTAGCACTTCGACGTGTTTAAACCCGTGAGCTAGTCGAATTGCCCGTGCTTGCTCATGTGGCGCTCCCCAAGGTAATTTTATTTTTAAGCCTGTTGGTTCAACCAGTTTGATCAAATTTCGCCAGGCTTCTTCATTCCAATGCTTTTCATCTCGCGTTGTTGCGTGTAAAAAAATCAAGTATTGCTGATTATCATTGGGTAATGAAGATAAAAAATGTTGAGCAATTGCATAATCGCCAATTGAGTCAGGCTGTTTGTATTGTAGGCTTTGTGCAAACAATAATCTAATGCGCTCAATAGCATGCATTTGTTTCGGTATGCTGTGTTTTACATCATAAAACCAACTTGCAATGGGTTCTTTTATGCTTTTTCGATCTAAACCATGTTTAATGCCACGTGCTTTGCGTGTGATTAAAAAAGCACTCTTAATTAACCCTTGTGCATCAATTATACAGTCATATTCTTGCTGGCTAAGTGTTTGGATAAATTTATGGCGTTCTTGACGAACATTTTTAGCAAACCAATTTTTTCGCCAACGTCTTATCGCAACAGGAATTACTCTATCGACGGCAAAATGCCAGTTAGGTATTTGAGTAAAATTTTCTTCAACTACCCAATCAAATGTGATGTTAGATAAGCTATTGGCTGCATCGGTCAAAGCTGGTAATGTATGTAGTACATCACCCATTGAAGATGTTTTAACAATTAATGCACGCATTATTCATTACTCTTTTGACAACGCATAATAAGATTCATTAATGTTTCAAAAACACTATCTGGCTTAATATCAATTAAACTTTGATGATAACCTTGCTCGGTATCACCTCTACGAACACGATGGTATCCAGTCATTAAACGGATAATTTCTGCCTTATCTGATAGCGGCGGAGTAAAATCAGGGCTACTTGGCCCATAAAGAGCCACCAATGGTTTATTTAACGCAGCTGCCACATGCATTAATCCAGAATCGTTAGTCACAATTGCTTTACAAGCTGCAATTAAACTAACGGCTTGTTCTAATTGAGTTTGACCGGCCAAATTAATGCATTTATTTGCATAGGTCATTTTTGCCATAATCTGTTCACCTACATTTTTATCATTTGCTGAACCAAAAATAATAATTTTGGCATGCTGTTTAACAAGCATATCGGCAAGTGTAGCGTAATGATAATCAGGCCAACGTTTGGCAGGTCCAAATTCAGCACCAGGGCAAAAACCAATTAAAGGCTCTTCTTGAGTTATTGAAAAGGTTGATAGAGCTTGAGTTATTTCATCCTGCTTGACATTGAGCTTTGGCCACAATAGCGGATGTGGTAAATCGGAAGCTGAATGAATTTGATCTTTAGGATAAGCAAGCGCAATATAGCGTTCAACCATTAATGGAAAAGCTTGTTTATCAAGTTTACGTAAGTCGTTTAATATTCCATAGCGCATTTCGCCTTTCCAACCAGTGCGTTTAGGAATTTTTGCAAAAAAAGGTATCAATGCTGACTTGAATGAATTGGGCAATACAATGGCCTGATCATAATGATTATTTCGCAGTGATTTACCTATCTCACGACGTTTTGTTAAAGCAAACTCACCATGACCCAATGGCATTGTAATTGCTTGATTCACCTCTGGCATTCTATTTAATAGTGCAGAGCACCAAGCTGGTGCTAGCACATCAATTTCGTTACTGGGATCAAGTTGTTTTAATGTACGATATAGGCTTTGCGACATCATCATATCGCCAACCCATGAAGGGCCGATAATGAGTGTTTTCATTTGATCAGATCCTTTTTATTGCTCATTTAGCCATTTCATATATTCTGCGGTGCCTTCTGCAACAGTTTTAAACTCGATTGGGCATTTTGTCTGCCTAAATTTAGTTAAGTCAGCCTGCGTATAGCTTTGATAGCGTCCTTTTAGGTGTTCAGGAAAAGGAACATAATCAATTTCATCTTTTTTACGGTAATTAAGCACTGCATCGGCAACAGCTTGGAATGATTCTGCTCGGCCTGTTCCACAGTTATAAATCCCCGAGATTTTATTTTTCCAAAACCATAAATTGACCTCAACCACATCACTGACGTAAATAAAGTCACGTTTAAAATTATCGCTACCAGTAAATAGTTTCGGTTTTTCGCCTTTATTAATTTGTTCATTTAAATGAAATGCGACACTGGCCATACTGCCTTTATGTGATTCGCGAGGTCCATAGACATTAAAATAACGGAATCCGCAAACTGGCGAGTTAGCTTGTGGTAATAGGCCTCTTACATACTGATCAAACAAGAATTTAGAATACCCATAGACATTTAATGGTTTTTCATAAGCGCGATCTTCAATAAAGTTATCACTGCGCCCGCCATAAGTGGCGGCAGAGGAAGCATACAAAAATGGAATGTTGAAGTCTAAGCAGTAATGCAATAAATCTTTGGAATAGTCGTAGTTATTTTCCATCATAAACTTGCCATTCCATTCAGTGGTTGATGAACAAGCACCTTGGTGAAATATGACATCAATATCAAGATCTTCATGACTGATAATGGCTGTAATAAATTCATCTTTATCCATATAATCAGCAATATCTAAATCAGTCAAATTGGCAAATTTTGTGCCATCAGTTAAATCATCAACAACCAAGATATTTTTATATCCTTGGTCGTTTAAACCTTTAACAATATTACTACCAATAAATCCGGCGCCGCCTGTTACCACGATCATGTTTATTTTCCTTAACCAATAAAATCAATCCGCTTATGATACCGATTTATGGCAAAATTTTCGAGTAATCATTTTAAAAAACGTGAATGAAAGCCAGACTATTTAGAAAATTATCTTAATTTTGCTGTAACCAGAATATATCTGGCCAAATTAAGATAAGGCTCAGTTTGGCAGTACTTTTGTTCAAGTTCTAATAGTTGCTCAAAGTGAGTTTCAGCTTTGGCTTTATTGGCAAGATAGTCGTGGAAAATACGAATGCCTGTTTTTTGTAGGATGGTAAAATCGATTTGATTAAGCCATTGATATACATCAATGGGTTCTCTTGGAAAGTCGGGCGAAAGCGTCTTTTTTTTGCGCTTAGCTAAACCTGCTTGTGTATAGCCAAAATTGCCTAATGTGACAGTTTTAAATAAAAGGGCATGATAGTTATAAAACATTAACGATAAGTAGCCATCGGGTTTAAGATGTTTTTTTAATGCTTTTAATAATGCAATTGGTTCAGCGATCCATTCTAATACAGCATGACAAATAACTAAATCAAAAGGTTGGTTAATTAAGCTATCAAGCTGCTGAATCGGGCAGCAAAGACAATTTATCTTTACGTTTTCCATCTGTGCTTTTTGTTTAGCAAGTGCTAACATTTGTTCTGAGATATCGCAAAGTGTGACTTGATGCCCAAGTTTTGCAAGACGGCAGGCAATTTGACCTTGCCCTCCGCCCGCATCAAGTATGGTTAGTGGCCTATTAGGTGGGTAGGTTGCTAGGATCTCTTCTAGTGTTTGCCAAACTATCGCTTCGCGAATTTTACCTTTGGTTGTGCCATAAATGTTTTGTGCAAACTTGTTGCTGATATCATCAAAATTGCGATCTTGTTTATTCATAAGTTATTTTTGATTGTTCAACTGTTTTGCTTCATCATTTATTTGTGCTATTTTGTTTGCCATCTTCGTGTAGCATTGTTCCATTAATGCTCTAGCATCTTCTTTGCATAGATTTTTGGTTTCAATTGGTTCTAGCATTTCAACAATCATATGGCCATTATTTAAACGGTTTAATTTAATGTCATTGGTTTGCGATACACAAATTGGCACAATTGGTACACCAGCAGCAATTGCTGCTTTAAATGCACCTGTTTTAAATGGCAATAGTCCTCGACCACGGCTACGAGTGCCTTCAGGAAACATCCAGATAGATATACCGCGTTTCTTAATTTCATTGACGACTTTTCCGATTGTATTGCGCGCTTTTGATTTATTGTCCCGATCAATAAGAATATTGCCTGTAAGATAGTAAAGTTGCCCAAAAAAAGGAATCCAAGCTAAGCTTTTTTTACCTACGGTAACCGTTTTGGGCTGTAGTACATTAGCGGCTACGATTACATCGTAATTATCTTGATGATTAGCGATATATACGCAACTACCTAATTTATCAATATCAGGGTAGATGCGAGTATCAACTTTTATACCCATTATGGGTTTAAAGACAAACCCAAACAAATGAGCAAATCTTGCTACATTTTTGGGATTTCTTGGGTTAAGTAGGCAAAAAATGATGCCTAAGACACAAATGATAATACCAATTATTACAACGCTAATTAAGCGAAAAAGAAATACCATAATTTACCTCATAAGTTGATTTGGCGTATTATATACATAATCTGAGTTAATATACAGTTTGTTAAAAAACAGTTATTCAAGGAGGTTTATGCATAAATCGACTATTATTTGGGATGAAAATCAGATACCTGTTTCTACTTATTTTGATGATGTGTATTTTAATACGCAAGGCGCAATTGATGAAACAAAATATGTATTTATAGATGGTAATAATTTACAGCAACGCTTTGTTGAGCATAACAAAGATACCTTTGTTGTTGGCGAAACAGGCTTTGGCTCTGGATTGAGCTTTTTGATCTTATGGCAATCTTTTTTGCATTTTAGGCGTCATAACCCAGAACATATACTTAAATACCTTACTTTTTTTAGTATCGAAAAATACCCACTATCGTTAGATGAATTAATAAAGGTTCATGATAGTGTGATTTCTAAAAATACCCCCCTATTTTTGTTAGCTAGGCGACTTCAAAACGGTTTAATTAACTCTTCTTGCCAGTTTGATAACGTCAGTTTAGCGATATGTTATGCTGATATCAGCCATTTTTCGAAATTTTTAACTAAACAAAAGGTACTTGTTGATGCTTGGTTTTTTGATGGGTTTTCGCCAGCAAAAAATCCAGATATGTGGACAGAATCCTTATTTAAAGATTGTTATGCATTAACTGCCTTAAATGGCTCATTTGCCACTTTTACTGCGGCTGGATTTGTGCGGCGAAATTTGCTTAATGCAGGATTTAACGTGCTTAAACGTAAGGGGTATGGGGTTAAGCGTGAAATGTTAATTGGTTATAAAGATAAGTAGCCTTGCCAAAGAGTTTAGCAAGGCAAAATGGTTATTCAAGTTTTATTCAGCTTAAAAATCAAATTGATAAATTAGATCTAATGTTTGCGCTAAGCTTGATGTGGCATCTAAATAGAGGCTCGGCATTAAACGATAACGTAAAGTAAATGTAGCTAATGAATCAAATATACCAACGCCATATTTGAGTTGCAAATTAGGTAATATATAACCGCTAACCACAACTTTAGAGCTATTGCCTGCGCCTTGTGTATCAAGTGTTAGATTTTTGATACCAAATAGGTTACCGATATCGCCAACATATTTACCTGTTTTTGCTGTGCCAATACCAACTAGCAGTGCTGTCATCATGTCGCTATCACTTTGTTCTGTGCTATCAAGCCCTTGACCGCGAATTATGTAGGAAAGGGCTTCTTGTTGTGACATAGCTGGGTCTGAGAATATTTCAATTTTAGGTGATTGAGACGATCCAGTAACGCGAATTCCCGCCATGATATTGCTATTATCCATTGATTCAGGATTGCGTATAGCTTCAATATCAAGCCTAGCTTGATCTGCCGATCCTGAGAATGTGATAATGCCTTTATGAATAATTAAATCTTGCCCATAGGCGTGGAACCGACCTGTTGGTATCAACACTTCTCCATGCAGATCAAGTCCTTTATTGGTTTGTGTCGCAATCAGATTACCTTTAAGAGAGGCATTTAACCCAAATGCATCAACAGTGACTTTATCTCCAATATTGATCTCAAGATGGCTAAAGATGTTCATGCCAAATTTTTGTGGTTTAATTTCTTTTCGATTTGTATCAAGCATAACTTCATCAGGAGATACATCAATGCTTGATGGCGGAAGTGATTCAACCGTTATTTTCCCTTTTGGTATGTTAACTTTACCTAATAATGTTAATTCGTCTTGTGTCGCATTGATTTTAATATCTGGAACAATGGTCATAACAATCATTGGCGGCACCGAAACTTCCATAGCAGCCCCATTCACGGTTAACGAAGCTTGCCATTTGTCAAAGGTATTCCAGCTGGCATTACCATTAATATTAACATTGCCTGCTTGCGTAGCTAAAATACCTTTTAATGTGGATGATTTTCCATTGAAATTGATATCAACTTTGGCTGATTTAATATCAATGGGTAATTGACTTGACTTTATTTCGCTATGTTTTAAGGCAATACTTCCAGTTAGTAACGGATCATTTAGTGATCCAGAAAATTTAACCGTGCCATTAATAGCGCCTTTAGCATAATCTTTGCTATCCAATAACGGATTAATAATTGCTAAAGCTAATTGATTGATATTTAATTGACCACTTAATTTTTTTTGTTTTACTGGATCAGTGATAACAAGGTTACCATTGATTTTTCCTAGCTTATTTAAACTAAAATGCCAATCGAGTTTGGCTTGTTGCTCATTAAACTCAGCCTCTATTTTAAAAAGATCGAAAGGTAGAGGCAGCGCTTTTGAGGTAAGCATTTGTTGAATATAAACATCAGAGCTAGTTATATTGGCTTTGATTGATGGTAGCATACTATCATGATTAAATTGTATGATGACTTTACCATTAACATTACCTGCAAGTTTGGTTTCACCATCGGTTGGAATGGGCAATTTAGACAGATTAATCTCTTTTAAGGTAATGCTTGTATTGGTATTATTAGTTAATGATAATTGTTTATCAAGACAAATACTTGACTGATTATTATTCCAACAGTGGGCATTAATACTGGGCACTTGATGGGCTACATCATAAGATAAGTCCACTGATTTAGTGAGCTGCCAATTGTTATTATTGCCTAAGTGAAGTAGGGCATGAGGAATCGTTCCGTTCCATTTTGTACGCGCTTTATTCAGTTTTCCTATTAACGAAGTTTTCAATGATGCTGGTTCACCATCAATATCAACCGTTAAAGTATGAAGGTTTTCACTGCCAGATAGTTCAATATTGGCTTTTTTGATTGTTTGACCAGGTAGCTCTATTGTTTGAGCCGTTAACTTCATGTTGCCACTGGCTTGGTTTTTATATTCCACTTTGCCTGTAACATTGGCTTTAGCTATTTTTATTGTATCGAAAGATAGTGAATTAATGGTTAAATTCGTGTCTACGATTGCATTATCAGATGTGCCATTGAGTTTTATATTTCCAGCAATAGATCCTTGCATACCATCAACTAATAGCGGTAATGATTCAAGATTCAATTTTGCTAACAAGTTGCCTTTATCGTTCGCCCCATTTAAACCTATCTGATTTTTACCCCATTTAATTGCAAGATTATTTGCAGTAACTTTATTTTCAGAATTACTAGACATACTACCAGATGCAAAAAAATCAGCATGATTAATATTACCTTTTAACTGTACGTCGGGTAAATTAAACGCCCATTTACCCTCTTCAAGCTTACCAGTTGTTTTTAATAGACCATTTAATCGAATAGGATAACTTGGTAGCTCGTTAGTGAGATCGACATTATTTAGCTTTATGCTTGTATCCCATTGTAATGCTTGTAGCCAACTTATATTTCCCGCTACATTAATTTCCCCATGCGGTAATTTTATGTTGGCACGCTCTATCATTGCGTCTTGGTTGGTTCCTGTGCCCACAATCTCAAACTTGGTATTGGCTAGTTCTTGTCCCTTTATATTACCTTTGGCTGACAGTTGATACTGTTTTACATTCCCCTTTATTGATGTTGAAAAATCATCTAGCTGGTATTGCGCTGATCCCTCAATTGGCCATTGAATATGCTTACCTTCAAGTTGAGCCATTATAGGTAAGTATTTTTCAATAAAATTAAGGTGCCCACTCATAGCCATTTGATTTAAACCACTCATCTTTATATTAGCTAATAGTTCGCCAAGCAATTTTCCTGAAAACTGAGCATTTAATTGGTTTTGTTCAGTATTCGCTTTAATTAATGCTAGTACAGGCCAGTTATCGTGTAATGTAATTTCGCCCGAGGCAGAAGTATGTCCATTGGCATAAGGGGTGCTAGCATCAAATTCCACTTGTTTTACAATAATGTGACTATTGACAATATCGGTTTGAATAGCAACGTTATTAAATCGATAATCTTGTCCACCAATATGTAATAACCAATGATTACCGGTTAAACTTGTGACATTAATATCTAATGGGATATTAACTTGGGGCAATGAATCAATTAGCGGTTGATTAAAAATCTCGGTAATTTTTTCATTAAGTGCAATGTCTTTGTCTGTTGTTGTTACGGTTTGATTTGTCAGTGTTTTATCCGCAAAAATAGCACTTAGATCTGTTGCAACAGCAGGGTAAACATAAATCTGATTATTTACCCATGTGGCTTTCCCTGTAAAGTCTGACATGCCAAATTGCATATCATCAACAATAACCTTGACATCCGTTAGGTGGGTCTGTTTAAGATCTATCGGTAATGGTGTTTTGAGCTTGAAGAGGTTTTCTTCATTAGGTTCACTTGTTGGCTCACTTGATTCACTTGGCGAACTGCCAATTTGTTCGGTGTTAATGGAAACTTTTACCCCATTGGCATTAAATTGATCTACACACACTTCTGTTTTTAGTAAGCAAAGCCCAGAAAGTGACAATGAAGCCTCATTGACTTGAACATTAACACCTGGTAATTCAAGGGAGAACCCTTGTATATGTAGATCATGAAACGTACCCTCAACTTGGGCAATTTTTAGCTCGGGTAAAAATTTATTTAAAACATAAGTGGTTATTTTGACACCTAAACTTGTGTAGATAAGTAGAATAGTAAAAACAGTGAGAAAAACGATAACTGATAAAATGGCAACGCTTCGTTTTTTCCATTTACGTATCAGTTTTAATTTTTTTACTTTTTTAATTCTAGCCGTGTTGTTATTCATTTTATAATTCACTTCCTAAACCAATATATAGGTGAATAGAACCGCTTTTTTGGTTAAGTGGCGTTGCTAAATCGACTTTTATTGGGCCAACAGGTGAAGCCCAGCGAATGCCGATCCCCGTTCCTGTATAGAATTTAGTTCTATCAACTTTGTCAATAGCTTCTCCTGTATCGACAAATGCGGCTCCCCACCATGAGCCAGATAAATTATATTGATATTCAAGTGAGCCAGTGATAAGTTTTGAAGCTCCTTTTAACTTGCCTTTTTTATCTTTAGGTGAAATAGATTGATAACTATAACCTCGAATACTACGTTCACCACCAGCAAAAAATCTAAATGACGGTGGAACACGGTCAAAATTGTTTGCTTGTATAATGCCAAAATTCCCACGAGCTATAAATCGATGGGATTTTTGTAACGAGCGAATCCATGCGTGTTGTGCTTGAAAGCGCATCAGATTAATATCAGAGCCTAATGATTCACCAGCAGCTTCAAGCGAATAACGTTGAGAATCTCCCCACATTGTTAATAAATTACCGTCAGAACGAATTCTAGATAAGCTAAGTGATGGATAATATAAAAATGTTCTAAAGCTAGCATCGCCTTGGGTAAAATCATCACGTAATACATTAAAACCTAAAGCGGTTTGCCAACCATAAAAATTATCCCAGTTGCGTAAAGCGCCAAACGTATAAGATTGTGAGTAAGTATCATTATTATCAATCTTTTTATAACCCCCTTGAATGGTGTAATACTGTTCAAGTGGTGATTTTTTTAAGGGAATTTTATAACTCATCGTAACCAATTGTTCTGGCGAGGATAGCGATAAATTGCTTTGAAAACTCTGCCCACGGCTATTGAGCCATGGTTTGTTCCAGCCAATTTTTCCGTGCACACCGTTATCTGTTGAAAATCCTAATCCAAGATCCATATTATTTTTCTTTCTAGGCGATGTATCGACATCAATTGGGAGTATTTTACCTTCTGTTAAATGAGGAAAGTCAGGCACAACTACAACTGAGTTAAACCAGTTTGTTGAGGTAAGGCGCCTATTTAATAATGACAACTGCTCTGCCGTATATTCTTCGCCCTCTTTAAATGGCACAATATTAGCTAAATAATCTTTACGGATTTTGGTATTATGAAAAGTGACTTTACCAAATCGATAGCGTTTACCTGTTGTATAATCAATATTCCAAAAAGCTTGATGTTCAGACAGTAAAACCGCTAACTGATGCTTGGGCATATTGGCATCAAAGTAACCTTTTTTTAGTGATAAATCTTGCAGGTTTTTCTTAAATGATTCATAAACACCATGATTTAATATATCACCGATTTTGGGTAAGTTGTTTTTTTGTAAATATTCAAAATCGGGATCGTGTTGACCTTCACCAGTAATATTCACATTGAGTTGCTTAACGAGCACAGGCTCGCCTGGTGATATATTGACAACAAGAACTTTAGGATTTTGCGCGTTATACTCGAAAGTCGGTGAATAATAACCTAATGCACGAAGCGATTTTTGCACTTCATTTTCAAAATAACGCTTAAAATTGGGCGTATCATCAATTTTATTGGGGGCGATTAATGATATACGAGCATCGACATTGTCAGCAAGTTCACCTGATAATCCCTTAATTGATAACTTCATATCAGCATAACTTGATGTAGCGCATATCACTAAAAGCAAGCCTAATGACCAAGAAAATCGTGACACATACACCTCGATATTTGTTAAGATTCAAGTAATTTTATATGTCCAATATAAGGCAAATGGCGGTAATGTTGTGCATAATCAATACCATAGCCAACCACAAACTCATCAGGAATGGAAAATCCAATATATTTTACGGGTACGGCTACTTCACGACGTGACGGTTTATCTAATAACGTACAAATTTCAATGCTACGCGGATGACGTAATTTTAAAATCGCCATCACCTTACTAAGCGTATTACCGGTATCAATAATATCTTCGATAACCAACACATCTTTATCACGGATATCTTCATCTAAATCCTTTAATATTTTGACGTCCCGATTACTTACCACCGCATTACCATAACTTGATGCTGTCATAAAATCGACTTCGTGTCCAACGGTAATGGCTCGGCTTAAATCTGCCATAAAGATAAATGAACCACGTAAAAGTCCAACTAAGATTAGCTCATTTTGGCTATGTTGATAATCTTTACTGATTTGTTGACCTAACTCGATTACTCGTTTTTGGATATCATCTGATGATATCATCATGCTTAATTCGTGTTTTTTCATTAATAATGCTCAAGTTAATTTTCAAAAAAATTTAATTAGATTCTAGCAATTTTCCTTGATAAAAAGAATAAGCAAACTTACTTTTTATCAAACTATGGTAAGAATGAATTTTAATATTTTATACTGAAATGCTTAGTTACCTAAAACCGTCTGACCACTCTCTTTAACTTTCTTTTTTTGTAAACGCCGTTTTTTAAAAAAATCACTTAAAATAGTACTACATTCATTAGCCAGCACTCCGCCAGTAACTTCAGCATAGTGATTGATACTTGGATAAGCAAGAATATCAATAAAAGAACCTGCGGCGCCAGTTTTGTAATCGCTTGCACCATAAACAACACGTTTAATACGACTATGAATAATGGCACCAGCACACATAATACAAGGCTCAAGCGTGACATAAAGAGTTGTATTGATTAGGCGGTAGTTAGTTAAAAGTTTTCCTGCTTGCTCGATAGCCATAATTTCAGCATGAGCCGTAGGATTATGTTTACTTATGGGTTGATTATAGCCTTCACCCATAATTTGATTATGTTCATTAACAATTACCGCACCTACAGGTATTTCGCCTATAGATTCGGCATGTTTAGCAAGCATTAATGCATGTTGCATCCAATATTCATCTAACATTTTACGACTATAGGTTATTGAGATTTAACACATCACGCATGTCATATAAACCAACGGGTTGTGTGGCAAGCCATAGTGCTGCACGCACGGCACCATTGGCAAAGGTCATTCTACTCGACGCTTTATGGCTAATTTCAACCCGTTCGCCAATGTCTGCAAAGATAGCGGTATGTTCGCCAACAATATCACCTGCTCGAATAGTAGCAAATCCAATAGCGCCTTGTGGTCTTTCGCCAGTATGACCTTCACGACAATAAACAGCACGATCGTTTAAATTGCAATTAAGTGCATCGGCAATCGCTTCGCCCATGGCTAATGCGGTGCCTGATGGTGCATCGACTTTATGGCGGTGATGGGCTTCAATGATTTCAATATCAGTATAATTACCCATGATTTTGGTTGCTTTTTCTAATAGTTTTAGCACTAGGTTAACGCCAACACTAAAGTTTGCAGCAAAAACAATAGCAATTTTTTTTGCTGCATCGGCAATCGCTTGTTTACCTGCCTCATCAAAACCGGTGGTGCCAATAATCATCATTTTTTTATTTTCGACACAAAATGCTAAGTGAGTCAGCGTACCTTCTGGGCGGGTGAAATCAATCAATACATCAAACTGATCTTTTGCTTGTTGTAAATTATCAGTAATTTTAATGCCACAAATACCGATTCCAGCCAGTTCACCTGCATCACTACCAAGCAACGATGAGCCTTCGCGCTCAAATGCTGCACCTAAAGTCACGCCTTCGATTTGTGCAACGGCTTGGATGAGCTGTCGTCCCATTTTTCCGCCGGCACCCGCAATTGCGATACGAATCATATTTGTTGACATATAACTTTCCTTAACTTTTTATGGCTATAGATAAATAAATATTATAGCGGAAAATAAGCAACTTATACATAATGTCAAATTTAAATACTACAAATTTCGAGCGCTTTTTATTTAAAAAGAGGTGAAAATTATGATGCGATCTCCTTGGTATTTTGGTTGGAATATTGTTATTGCAGCCTCGCTTTTAACGTTGCTTTCTAGCGGATTAAGGATGAGCATGGGCGTATTTTTTCTTCCCATTGCAAACGATCTTGGTTTTAGTCGCAGCGTACTTTCTGGCATTATTGCTATTGGTATGCTTTTTTCGGGTATCGCCACGCCAATAGCGGGATATTTAGAGAGTAAATATGGCACTCGCTTTGTGCTCATATTAGGATCAATCATTATTATTGCCTCAACGGTTTGGTCTGCGAACTCTCATGATTATTGGAACTTTTTCTTGTCTTTTGGTATTGCGTTATCTTTTGGTACTTCTTTTGTCGGTTCTGTCAGCTTTACGCCTATTGTGGCGCGTTGGTTTATCAAACGAAGAGGGTTAGCATTATTTATTCTATCAACAGGCAGTATGGCTGGCATGGCGGTGATGTTACCTGTTTTTGCTTTCTTCATTCCAATTTATGGTTGGCAAACCACACTAGTTTCGTTTGCGGTGATCTTCATGATTATGGCATTGCCTATTGCCTTTTTTATTATGAAAGATAATCAATCTGAAATTGCAACACCGAATATAGATCCTGTTATCAATCAAAAAACAGATGATAGCATCAAACTTATGGACGTATTAAAAACACGTCCATTTTGGCAGCTAAGCTTTGGGCTTTTTACCTGTGGTTTTAGTATGAATTTATTAGGAACACATGGTGTTCCAATGCTCGTTGATCACGGATTTGATTCAATCACCAGTTCTAACGGTATAGGTTTAATCGGTTTAGTCGCTATTTTTAGCACCCTAGTGTTGGGGTATCTTTCTGATATAGTGCAACGAAAAAATATTTTAATGATGGTTTATTTAATCCGAGGATTAGGTTTTATTGCTCTTATTTTAGCATCAAGCAAATGGCAGCTTTTTACTATCGCAGCAGTAGGAGGGCTGGTTTGGGCGGGCGCTTTGTCATTATCGGGCATAATTACCGCTGATATTTATGGAGTAAAGCTTGTCGGATTACTTTCTGGATTAACCTATTTTTTTCATCAAGTGGGCGCAATGATTGGCTCATGGCTTGGTGGATGGGCTTATGATAATTTACATACCCACTTAGTTGCCTTTGGTACGGCTAGCATCTTATTGTTGATGGCGGCTGTGACTGCTTATTTCCTTCCTAAACAATTACCGCTTGTCGCAAAACACGCAAAACAATAGCTTAAAACAGATGGACGTCAAATTGCGTCCATACCTATCTATAAAATTTTTAGATAACTTTTATAAAACTTTTAATAGTTCAACATCAAAAATTAATGCGCTGTATGGTGGAATTGATGCGCCAGCACCTTGAGCTCCATAGGCTAATTCTTGAGGAATATATAAGCGCCATTTTGACCCTTCAGGCATAAGTTGTAGCGCTTCTACCCATCCTTTAATTACACCGTTAACTGGGAACTCAGCAGGTTGACCACGCTCTACAGAGCTATCAAATACCGTGCCATCAATTAATTGCCCAGTATAATGAACTTGAACGTGATCGGTCGCTTGAGGTAAAGCACCGTCGCCTTGTTTAATGATTTCATACTGTAGACCAGATTCAGTTGATTTAATACCATCTTTTTCAATGTTTTTAGCAAGAAAATCTTTACCTGCTTGAGCCATTTTTTCGGCTTGTTTGGCTTTTTCTTTCGTTGCTTGTTCATGCACATGGCGTAATGCATCATGTAGTTCTTGTAAAGGCAGGGCAGGAGGGTTACCCGCTAAAACATCTTCCATTGCAAGTTTTAATGCATTAAGCTCTAAATTATTTAATCCTGAGTCTTTTAATTGTTGCCCAATTTGTAATCCAATAGCATAACTTGCTTTTTGCTCTGTTGTCTCTAATTTCATTTTTTACCTTTTATTATTAAAAATAATGTTTATTGTGACGCTATTAAGTTGGTTGATACCACAACAAAAGTCAAGCAATAATTCGCATGATGGTCTGATGTTAGCTTAGCTTATTAGCTAATTGTGAAAGAATTTATCAATTTGGCTAGCACTTAGATAAAATATCAGCGATAATATAAATTATAATTTTTTTTATGGATAATTTTAGATGCTGTTTCGTAAATTTACCGCCTTTGCAATTGTAGCAAGTGTTTTATTAACGGGATGTTCAGTTGTTGAACGTTGGGTATATAGACCAGATATCAACCAAGGTAATTATGTAACACCAGATGCTATTGAGCTATTACAAGTTGGTCAAAGCAAAGAACAGGTTGTCTTTATTATGGGCTCACCAATGTTAACTTCTGTTTTTGGTGATAACATTTGGTATTATATTTTCCGCCAGCAACCACAACATGGTGGCGTTAGCCAAAGAAATTTTGCTATCTATTTTGATGAAATGGGCATAGTAAAAGATATCAAAACCACCGAATTAGCCGGTTCTAAATCATTAGAAGAGATGAACAAACAAGGTATATCAGATCCAATTGATGTCAAATCTGATGATGAGAATTTGACCCCTGAATCTTAAAAAATAAAAGCCTCGTTAAATAACGAGGTTTTATTTTATAACAAAAGATTAAATTAATAGTAATAGTTATTTAAAACAGCCATGATAATGACAATATATATAATAATAAATACGATAGACGCTATAAATGCAATTAGAGCGTATTTCCAATAACTATAAAGGTGCTCAATAGCACTAACGATATCATATTCTTGTTGAGTATTGGCAACTAAACTAAATGAACTTCCCGATTTAAACAGCTTAACGCCAGCGATGATTTGTGGAATACCCACAATAGCGGAAATAATACCTAAGCAGAGAAATGCACCAGCAATTATAGAAATAACACCAAAAATCTGTTGCATAACAGAAATAAACCGCATGTGTTTCTTTAATAATTCAGATGCTTGAAAAGTTATAGTATTTGTTTGATTTGTATCCATTTTTATTCCTTATATTATCGCTTCATTTAAAAGCGACGGATAGCATAAAAGCTTTTTAATTATTGTCGAAGTATTTTTGTATATGCTCCAATAGGGTACAAACTATAATGGTTATATAACAGCAATGCTTTTCCTAGCTAATTTTCACTCTAAAAATCAGTCAGAAAAGCCATTGATTTTATTGAAGTTTTTTGTTTTGTTTTTTTTAATAAAAATCAAAGCGTTGTTACCCAAGCCATGTATGGATTGGGCGATTTGTATAAAGTCGTTCCTTTAGTTTTTTTTTAAATTCCGCAAAACACCAGTCAAGATTTTTTTATTGCTTACGCTGTTATCGATTAAAAAACAAGCTACATAAAAGATCGATTAAGACAAAAATTTAAACGTTAGCTTGATTTTAAGCTTGTGCCAACGCTTTTAAATTATTCTATCTTTGATATCAGGTTTATAATCTATGTTCTTGCGATTTGTTATTTGTTAACTATTTGTTGATTACTAACCATTGATTGTTTGTTATTGGCTAAATGTTTTTGACTCTTGATGTAAAACCTTACCTTTTGATTTAATTACAACGGTGCAACGATATCAAGGCGTTCTATCTGCACGAGCTTGTTCCCTATGATATAATAAGCCATCGTTTTTATCTTATTTAGTTTTTTCCGATATGCTGGGAACTTGAGTGATTCCCGATAATGGAAAAATATAGTAAAGAGCAAAAATAATATTGATTTAAATTCAACAAAAGCGTTATAAACACGGATATATCAATGAATTCAACCCTTAACAAATTTTCCATTGCTCCTATGCTGGATTGGACCGATAAGCATTGTCGCTATTTTCATCGAATTTTAACTAAGCAAACATTGCTGTATACCGAAATGGTAACAACAGGGGCAATTTTATTCGGTAAAGGCGATTATTTAGCGTTTAATCATGAAGAGCACCCAGTCTGCTTACAATTAGGCGGGAGTGATCCAAAAGCTTTAGCGCAATGTGCGAAATTAGCACAAGAGCGTGGTTATGACGAAATCAATTTAAATGTGGGTTGTCCATCCGATCGTGTACAAAATGGCATGTTTGGTGCTTGTTTAATGGGAAAAGCTGATTTAGTTGCAGACTGTGTTGCACAAATGCAAGATCAAGTTGATATTCCAGTCACAGTAAAAACCCGAATTGGCATTGATGATTTTGATAGCTATGCTTTTTTATGCCAGTTTATTGAAAAGGTGATGCCTTATACTAATACATTCATTGTACATGCGCGTAAAGCCTGGTTATCGGGATTAAGTCCTAAAGAGAATCGTGAAGTGCCACCGCTTGACTACGACCGTGTTTATAAGCTCAAACAAGATTATCCTCATTTAACCATAGCTATCAACGGTGGTATAAAAACAATGGATGAAATAAAACACCACTTACAATATGTTGATGGCGTAATGGTAGGGCGAGAAGCATATCAAAACCCTTGGTTATTGACTGAAATCGATTCGAAAATTTTTGGTGAAAAGCCCTCTGTTATCGCCCCGATATTGGCTATTCGTGCTCTTTATCCTTACATTGAACAGCAGTTAGCACAAGGCGCTCAGCTTAACCACATTATGCGTCACACTTTAGGCCTCTTTAATGGGTGTAAAGGTGCAAGACAATGGCGACGTTATCTTAGCGAAAATGCGCACAAAAAAGGAGCTGGAGTCGATGTGGTAGAACAAGCTTTAATGTTTATAGAATAGTTTTTATCGAATAGTTTTTATAGAATGGTTTTCCTAAAATTGTCATTATATTCGCTTATAATGACAACAATTGCACGCAGTTAGTGTATCGTTATATACTAGCCCACAATTTCTCTAATGGTTTTTATCTAGTGCGTTTAAATTCAAGTCAACAAAAAGCGGTCGAATATGTTTCAGGTCCTTGCCTTGTTTTAGCGGGGGCAGGATCAGGAAAGACGCGGGTTATCATCAATAAAATTGCCTATTTAATTCGGGTGAAAGAATATTTACCCCGTCATATTGTCGCAGTAACTTTTACTAATAAAGCAGCACGTGAAATGAAAGAACGTATTGCCCAATCGCTTAGTAAACAAGAGGCCAGAGGGCTGAAAATTTCCACATTTCATACTCTAGGATTAGATATTATTCGCCGAGAGTACAAGCATTTAGGTATAAAATCTAACTTTTCATTATTTGATGATCATGATCAAATAGCGCTACTTAAAGAGCTGACTCATCAATGGTTAGAGGGTGATAAGGATCTGATAAATCAGTTACGTGCAACAATCTCAAATTGGAAAAATGATATTGTTGACTCCACTCTTGCTATGGCCCGAGCGCAAACCAACAAAGAAAAGCTATTTGCCCATTGTTACCTGCTTTATGAAAAACAGCTAAAAGCATGCAGTATTTTAGACTTTGATGATCTGATTTTAATGCCCACACTGCTATTAAAAAATAACGAACAAGTGCGGGAAAAGTGGCAAAATAAAGTGCGTTATTTATTGGTTGATGAATATCAAGATACCAATACAAGCCAATATGAATTTATCAAATTGCTGGTTGGTAGCCGAGCTAAATTTACCGTTGTTGGTGATGACGATCAATCTATCTATTCTTGGCGTGGCGCAAGACCAAAAAATTTAGTATTACTCAAACAAGACTTCTCCCATTTAGAAGTGATTAAACTAGAACAAAATTACCGATCATCAGGTCGAATTTTAAAAGTAGCAAATATTTTAATTGAAAATAATCCACATATTTTTGAAAAAAAACTGTTTTCCGAACTGGGTTATGGTGACGTATTAAAAGTTATTTCTGCCGATAGTGAAGAGCACGAAGCCGAAAAAGTGATTAATGACCTTATTGGCCATCGCTTTGCTAATAACAGCCAATATGGCCAATATGCCATATTATATCGTGGTAATCATCAGGCAAGACTGATTGAAAAAATGTTAATGCAATACCGAGTGCCATATCGAATCTCTGGTGGTACATCGTTTTTTTCGAGAATTGAAATTAAGGACTTGATGGCCTATTTGCGTTTATTAACTAATCCTGATGATGATAATGCCTTTATTCGCATCATTAACACACCCAAACGAGAAATAGGTCCTGCAACCATTCAAAAACTGGGCGAATGGGCTAATCAGCGAGGAGTGAGTTTATACCAAGCAAGCCATGATATGGGCTTGACCGAGTTTCTATCTGGCAAACGCATGGAATCATTACAAGTTTTCATTCACTGGTTTGATACACTTATTCAAAAAACACATACAGAACCCATGAATGCTATTTATGAACTACTGCATGGCATTCATTATGAAAGTTGGATTTATGAGACATCCGCATCACCAGCAGCAGGGCAAATGCGCATGCGCAATGTTGAACAGTTGATTAGTTGGTTAAATGATATGTTACAAGGCGATGATATTGATGAAGCGATGACGCTTGAGCAAGCAGTTGCCAGATTTACCCTGCGTGATATGTTAGAACGTAACGAGACTGAAGAAGAGCTCGATCAGGTTCAACTCATGACATTGCATGCCTCTAAAGGATTGGAATTTCCTTATGTTTATTTGATCGGCATGTCTGAAGGCTTATTACCCCACCAAACCAGTATTGATGAAGATAATATCGAAGAAGAGCGCCGTTTAGCCTATGTCGGTATTACTCGAGCACAACGTGAGCTCACCTTTTCATTTAGTCGGCAACGAAAACAATTTGGTGAAACACTGCAAGTTGAACCGAGCCGATTTTTATTAGAGCTACCACAAGACGACTTAGCCTGGCAAGATCAGCGTAATGCATTATCACCCGAAAAAAAAATGCAACAAGGACAAAGTCGGTTAGCGATGTTAAAGGCGCAAATAGCCAAAGCGAAATGATCAAAGGTCAATAATCAAAATTAAATAACTAAATAATTAAAAATCCTTATTATCTAAGGAACAATAAACGATGAAGTTTATCATTACAGCTATTTTAATTTTTACCTGTTGCTTTGCCAATGCGACAGAGTTAAAGTCTAAAACTTATAACCTGCGATTTTTTATCTTGCTTAAAAAATTTCAAGCCGAAAAAAACTTACCAAGGCTTGATACAGTAATAGGGAAAGAAATACTCAGTCAATTTACTGATCCTAAGCTTATTGCGGATTTGTCAAAAGATAAGCTAGAAGAACAACTGAATATCACCAATTATATTAATTGATTAGTTGAAACCTATTTAACTTTTTCACTCAATGAATTAAACACGATAACGGATTAAGATTTCACTAATAATCTAAAACGATTCCAACCCGAAGTTATTTTATTAAGTAATTTTAATATAGAATATTTTGCTACAATATCGCCATATGTTAACCAATTTTATGAAGAATTGCCAGATTCGGAAAAAAGTGCGTTAACACTACTTAGCGTTAACGCGATGCAATCTGAAATGCTAAAATATTATGCAGGCGGATTAATGTGGATGGATTTGCCAGACTGTTTAACCGACCAATCTAAACTGAAAATCATCACCATGCTAGCAAAATCTGTTGAAAATTATGCAAAATATATACCTGAATCAGAAAAGGCCAAAGTTATCGAAAATGCTGAAAATTTGATGACCAAACAACATCAATTTAAATCACAGTTATCACATATTATCGAAGTAATGAAAAAGAACGAATGTGAAACATTATGCCAAATAACCCCGCCAAATGAGAACAATATTTATATAAATTAAATAATTAAAACAGAAGGTTATTAATGAATAATAGGATAAATAATTTTTAAAGATACGATATGTTTTGGAAGATAAAAAATTAATCCTAAGTAATGATATTCGTTACCATGATCAAAATAATAAAAACTCAATTGGTGATATTTTGTTAATCTAATATAATAAACAATTAAAAATTATTGACGGATAGAAATAGCTTTATATAATACACATCGTCTAATCAACAAATCCTATCTAAGTCTCCTTAGCTCAGCTGGATAGAGCAACGGCCTTCTAAGCCGTAGGTCACAGGTTCGAATCCTGTAGGGGACGCCATTTAATTATTAAGACAATCAATAAGTTACGCTATGCTTTAAAATCTAAAGGAAATCTCACTGCTTAAGTTAGGCTAAAACGCTTATACTGTTATTTTTATTAATGTTGATTATTCTGTAATAGTCTTTATGTTTATCTATTTCAATGATCAACAGTTGGCTATTTGGCAGTGAAACCAGTCGAGTAAAACCCGAAATTAACACAGCAATTTCCTAATACTATTCCACCAGAACAACAGCGAATCCAGCAAGCGGTAAATGAAAGGATTTATCGAACAGGGGAAAGACATCAAGCGATTTATTCAAAGCTTCATCAGCAATTTAAAATTCCACGCTACCAAGATCTGTTAGTAAGTTTGATGAAGCTATAGAGCGGTTGGGTGGTGTATATTCTCGAAGCTGTTTATCTAATGAAGATTGGTATAAATTAAATCGACTATTATTTGTTGCTAATTATATGAGAGAAAAAATATAGTTAATTGAACCAGCAAGATTGATTGTCAAAAAGTAGACGATGCATATAATTACAAATCATTTTACTATAAGCAGGAATAGATTATTGCCAATTATCTGGCATAACTAACTAAAAATTATTCAGGAAACCAATTGATTTTATTTAATTTTTTTGAGTGATAGTGAAAGGTTAAATTAATGCTTTTACAACAAACCTACCTTATTTTAACTCTATGCCTAAAATTATTCATACACTAGAAATGGAGCTACAAATTATAGTAATAAAAAAAGCGTGAAATATACAATAAAACACTTGACTGTTTAAACGTTTAAATATATGATATGCACATGATGCGGTTTTAAGCGCACAGAATTTAAGTCCGCTAAAATAGTTGGGCTTTTTTTGTTTCCATATGTAAGTCATTTTATGAGAGCACGAGCATATAGACGACATCAGGCTAAGCGATGTTTAGATAACAGAAAGCATGATTTTCATTCTGGCAATACTAGAAAATCGCTTAAAAAGCATGTAATAACACCGGTAGCCTGTTCTTGTTGGATGTGTGGTAATCCAAGAAAATATCATAAATCATTAACTTTACAAGAGCATCGCTCATTATTGAATTTAAAAGAAAGCCTCATCTAGAGGCTTTTTACTATTTAGACAAAACTTTATAGATAAAACCTCATAGACAAAGCTTTACAGTATCAACCATAAATTAAACTTGCAAACTATCTAAGTTTTCACTTGTTTACATTAATTAATGCAATCTTAACCACCTTGATTTTTTAAGATTTTATTGTTATAGTTAAGATCAAAAGCGGGGTTCTCCTCGCCTTTGATACTACTAAAAAGCTGGAAACTTAAAAGGAGTAGAAGAACAATGATTAGTATTTTCATTTTTCTTCTTATCCCAACTTAGATCGAGGGTTTACTTTCTCAAGTTTCTTGCTTGGTACTTATAGTTAATTGAGTGCGATGATTTTTAATTAGAACGCTCGATATTTTTATTTATTTTGGAGTTGTTTTTTAAACGGATTTATGAAAAAGTTTATCATCTCGCTTGTGCTTGTTTCTTTTTTTGCTAATTCAACACAAAACTTTAATACAGCAAAAACCCAATTAACTAAATTGTATAAATCAAACCCAAAACAAACTGAGTTTTATTGCGCTTGCGAATTTAGCTTTAACGATAAAAAGGGCGTTGTTGATTTTGGTAAATGTGGTTACAAACCCAGAAAAAATGAAGCTCGAGCCTCTCGCATAGAATGGGAACATGTCATGCCAGCCGAAAATTTTGGACGCCATTTACAATGTTGGCGAGATGGTGGACGTAAGGCGTGTAAAAAAGATGCTACGTTTAATCTGATGGAAGGTGACATGCATAATCTACAACCTGCAATTGGCGAAATTAACGGTGATCGTTCTAACTACCGATACTCGCAATCCACTAATCAATTTAATCAGTATGGACAATGTCAATCTGCAGTTGACTTTAAATATCGTCAATTTCAACCACGTGACGAGATTCGAGGCATAATTGCACGCACTCATTTTTATATGTCAGATAAATACAACATTAACTTATCAGATTCTGAGCGCAAATTAATGACAGCGTGGAATAAAATGTATCCGTCTGAACAATGGGAATGCAAGCGCAATCAACAAATTAAACAAATTCAGGGTAATGATAACAAGTTTATTACAAAACAGTGTAATAAATAATTAGGTTTATCAATGGCGTGTTGATTTAAATGCGTTATATTTGCTGCAAATAGTTAGCTGTAAGCCCTATTAGAGATAACAGCGTTTTTATTACTTGGATTTTAAATAGCTATTGACTATTGATAATTAAGATTTTATCTTTTTTTTATTTCGGAGGATGAAATGAACGATTTGTATGTCGAGTGTTTAAATATGTTACCTGCTATCACACGGGGAATTATTGTAACAACTATTATATTAGTAATGTTAATACCAGAATTTGTAAAAAAAATAGCAATACCTGCCATATCATTTTTTTTAAATAAAATAATTAATAGAGAAAAAAGTAGAATATACGCAATTAGTAAAGATAATTCTTTAAATGAAGAAGTAGTTAAAGAATGTCATACAGAGTTAATGATTTTAGCGGAAATGGAACTAGTACAATCAGCAGATAGAAAGATTGGTGTTTATTTTTATGAATTAATTAACTTGTTAAAGCACATTGTGTCCTATAATAAATTTAAGCGATTATATCCTTATTTGTATTTTATAAATAATGAAATATTGATAAATGATAAAAAAATCAAAAATAAGCGGTATAGTAATTATTTATGGGCTGTATTCTGCTTTATTGGAATGGCTATTTTTTCTTTTTTATATATCTATTCTAGCACCAATACAAACATTCAATCGCCAGTTTTATTTAATATATTATGCCTACTTTTAATAGTGTTAAGTGAACTATCTGGCTTAATAACTTTAAATTTAGTAATAAAAAAGAAAGAAATAGATGAATTTAATCATATTAAGAACCTTTATCATGAAAGGGTTATAGTTAAACTAAATGAGAAATTTGGAAATATAGCAATTTTATAAAATTTAATTAATGTCGATATGGGAATTCCCCTGTTGCTTTTAAACCGCTTAATTGCGGTTTCTTTATATATAAATTTAACAAACTAAACATGTTGATGATATTGATGTCGTTGACATCTAGTAACCGTACCTAAACCTCTGTATATACACGTTTTGGGCATCCACAGAATCGACAGCAAAGCTAGACACGCACACAACTCAATATAGCTAGTACGCTGTCACCTTATTAACTCACATAAAGATATTTTAACATGGAAAGATACTCATCACCGATGTCTTATTTCTGGGGCGCTATATGCACGCTTTTAGGCGCACTTAGCTTAAATGATATTGCCATTATTGTAGGTATTATCTTATCAATAGCGACATTTATTATTAATTGGCTGTATAAGCGCCGAGATTTTTATCATAAAAAAAACTTGAGAGAGCAATACTATGCGAAATACCACAAAAATAGCGACGAGTGCGATTTGTAGTGTTTCGGTAATAATCGGTATTGTTATTACCAACTACTCAGATGACATAAGAACAAGCCAATCGGGTTTGGAAATAATCGGTAATGCTGAATCCTGCTTACGAGAGCCTTATTATTGCCCAGCTAACATATTAACGGTTGGGATTGGCTCAACGGGTAATCATATTGAACAAAAAATTTATACTGATGATGAGATAGCAAAGCGTTGGGTCGATGACATAAAAACGGCTGAACAATGTGTTAATCGCTATGCTAAAGGCTTTCATCTTCCCCAGTCTGTTTTTGACGCTGTGACCTCAATTACCTTTAACGTTGGATGTACAAAAATGCGAACATCAACAATGTATAAGCATCTGAACAACGGGGATTATAAGGCTGCTTGTAATGAATTCCCAAGGTGGAATAAAGCAGGTGGTAAGGTTCTAAAAGGTTTAGTAATCAGACGAGAAAAGGAGAAGGCGTTATGTCTATCTTATGTTTTATCATCGCATCAATAATGGCGGTTAATGATGTCAATGGCTGGGGTTGGTTTTTATTTGTCTCGTTATTGTTGAGTGATTCATCATGTTCAACGTATCAAAAGTAAATATCTTATTGATTAGTATGTTGCTATTTGCTTGTTATTTCGCCTGCAAATATCGGCAAGATGAAAAGCTTGCTGTGATGAGAGCAAATAAAGCTGAAGAAAAGTATGAAAAATACCTACAAGATAACAATGAAGTAAAAAAATAGAATCAAACATTATTGAGGCGATAAGAAATCGGTGTAACTAGCCCCCCCTAAAATAGTACAGCAAAAAAGTAGAAAGTTCTCTATGATAAAAGTAAAAGAGGATTCAATTATGAAAAAAATGACTGAACATCAAATCGTCGCTATTTTAAAAGAAGCTGAAGCAGGTATTCCTGTCAAGGAACTCTGCCGTAAATAGGGCATGGGTAATTCAACTTTTTATCAATGGCGGGAAAAATACGGCGGTATGAAAATTTCAGACATCAAACGCTTAATTTTGTTATGGATAAGCTGATGAAAAATTGATATCGATTCGTTTTCGAACATTCAGCGTAATAGGTGTCTTTTTTGCTTTAAAGCAAAATCATAAAAAAAACAATAAAATCAATGGTTATTTTAATTTCTTGTTGTTTCGCTCACAATGCTTTATTTGCTTGGTTGTTTACAAATAGAATTCTAATAAGATCAATGCTGATGTTGTTTTGGGATTTGGTGATAATCTTTTAGATCAAAAAATACCTAAAACACTAGCCAAGATTTTTTTTAACAGTTATACTTTCATCAATTAAAAAACAAGCTCACTAAGCGAGCAATTAATTATAAAAAAGTGAAACAAAACAAAAATTTACTTGACAGGTCAAACAAAATGCCGTATCATCTTAAACACCAAACACCAAACACCAAACACCAGCGCTGGCAGTCCTATGTCTTAAATCGTTCGATTAACGCTGTTGGTCGAGTTTGTCGCTTTAGTTCATTTATCCCTTCGGGGTCATCTCTTAAATTATTATCACAACTTGCTAAAAAACCGTTACAGGCGTTGTCGCTATTACTATTTTTGCTATATTCATGGCATTTATATGCATTACCTCGTGATAATAATCGCAGTGATGCAATCATGCTGCCACCAGCCCCCTTTATCATGTTTGCTTCCCCTCATCTTTCCCCTTATTCATTTACTAATAATTCCGATGGGTTCGGTCCTACACCCACCGCGCCAGGATTTGTCTACAATAAAGGATTTTACAACACCCAATCATATGCCTCTAATTTTCCTACCACAGGGGCTAATGGGTTGTATTTTGATTTAGTCCTAGGTGGCGATGCCAATGATTTGATATGGAATACACCCATTACACACGAAGGAATTACTGCCACTGTAACCAAAATAACAGCGAATGATTCTTGGGTTCATGAAGCTTGTTCGAGTGTGAGTGTGATTCCCTGTGAACCACAGTTAGAAGCAAAAGTATTTGTACGCGTCACTTTAAACGGTCCATTTGCCGATGATACTCAGATAAATTCTGATAATCCAGTTCCAGTCTCTAAGCCAAGTTTACCACAAACATTTGAATTAGTGGGTAGAAATAGACATAATGAAGAGATTGTAAAATATGGTTTTGTGTTGAAGCACTGGTTTGTCCACCGTGGTGGTAGAGAAGGTAACCAATCAGAGCAAACCGCATGGTGTAGTGCGATAAATTATCGTATGCCAAAAGTAGAAGATCTGACCAATGCGAAGTGTCGTCCCAACCCTCGCCCTCGCGACGATTTTCCTTGTAGAAATGGAATAGATGGTGCCTTACCCCAATCATCAGATTATAATACGTTATTACGTCATGTTGATGCTGGCTTTATAACCGAGTGGGGGTCTTTGCTTAGTAATGCCGGCTTCAAGAACGACCTCTACTGGACTAGCGATAGCGATTTCTTCGTAGACTCGGGCTATGGTAAAGTAAAAAATCCAAATTCAAATTTTGTTTCTAGTATCAATTATGGTATGTGCGTTCACCCTTAATACTGACTTCTTAATTCTTATATAAAAGAATATGCAACTTGACATAAATAAAAGGTAAAGCTGTTAACGCATAATGCTCAACGTTAGTTAGTTTAAGTCGCCAAGCGAGCTAACGTTAAGTGCGTTTGTACAGTCAGCATATGTTTTTAATGCTGGCGTAAAAGTATTATTTAAACATCAATAAAATCAATCCTTTTTCTGACTGTTTTTTTATTGATAGCGCATTCACATTTTATAAAAGCCAAAGGTTATTATTATTTATTCAGAGTTAGAAAGTGTTAACACCACCGTAGCTTGTTACGTTATGGATAAGCTGATGAAAAATTGATATCGATTCGTTTTCGAGCATTCAGCGTAGTAAGTGTCTTTTTTGTTTTAAAGCAAAATCATAAAAAAAAACAATAAAATCAATGGTTATTTTAATTTCTTGTTGTTTCGCTCACAATGCTTTATTTGCTTGGTTGTTTACAAACATAATCCTAAACACTACACTAGTCAATGTTCTCAACGGGGTGCCCAGTGGGGCTGAGAATGTTAGCGTTAGATTAGCGTAACCCGTCGAACCTGAACTGGATCATGCCAGCGGAGGGATTTGAGTTATTATACCTACTCAAACCTTTTGTCTTTTATTTGCTATTTTGGAGGCAAAATGTTTTGTAAAAAATTGTTATTATCTTTGGTATTATCTGCACTTTTTATGGCAAATATTGCAAATGCTACCAACATAAAACCTACCTTGATTGTGTATAGCTACAACTCTTTTATTTCTGAGTGGGGGCCAGGGCGGGAAATTGAAAAGGGATTTGAAGCGCAGTGTGGTTGCGAAGTTGAGATTGTTACATTAGGCGATGGCGTATCGATTTTAAATCGAATGCGTCTTGAGGGCGATAAGACCAATGCCGATGTTGTTTTGGGATTAGACAATAATCTTTTAGAACAGGCTAAACAAGCCAATATTGTTATTCCTCACCAAATCAATAAACCCGATAATTTAAATACCAACTGGTGGGATGATGATTTTGTGCCTTATGATTTTGGCTATTTTGCTTTTATTTATAATCAACAAAAAATCAGCAATCCACCACGCTCTATGCATGAATTAGTTGATAATAAAGCCAACTGGAAGATTATCTATCAAGATCCTAGAACCAGCACTCCGGGGTTAGGTTTATTATTTTGGATAAAGAATATTTATGGTGATGATGCCTCATCAGCATGGCAAAAAATAGCTAAAAACACCGTGACAGTAACTAAGGGCTGGAGTGAAGCTTATGGGCTATTTTTAAAGGGTGAAGCTGATTTTGTGCTTAGCTATAGCACTTCACCTGTTGCTCATATTATGAATGATAATGATTATCGTTATGCTGCGGCTATTTTTGATGAAGGGCATTATCGTCAAGTTGAAGTTGCTGGTATTACTAAATATAGTCAGCAACCCGAATTAGCACGGGCTTTTTTGCAATATTTATTGACCCCCGATGTGCAACGTCAATTTGCTGAGAAAAATACCATGTACCCTATTATTAATACATCGTTACCTGAAGCTTTTAAGCAAGTTAAGCCTATAAATAAAGCGCTTGAGTTTGATGCAAAGCAAGTTGAACATAATCAAAAAACGTGGGTACGAGAATGGCAGTCTGCCATTAGCAAGTAGTTTTATTTTACCTAATGTCGAAGTTAAGAATATTACTCCCAGGAATTAGCGCTGCTAGCCTGATCTTAATGATATTAGGCGCAGCACTCTTTGCGCTTTGTTTGACTGCGATTAAATTTAATAATTTAGTCGTCTATTTTGATGAGTATTTATTACATGTTATTTGGATAACTTTATTTCAAGCAACATTATCGACTTTATTATCTGTATTATTGGCAATTATCATGGCTAAAGCTTTGTCGATGATTGATTTTTTAGGTAAAAGATTATTATTGCGCATTATGCCAATTACCTTTATTTTACCGACACTTGTTGTAGTCACTGGGTTGTTGTCGGTTTATGGTAAACAGGGCTTATTAGCGACTGTTTTCGGTTATTTTGGGGTGCCTTTTATGACATCGATTTATGGGTTAACAGGCATTTTACTTGCACATGTATTTTTAAATTTTCCGTATGCTTGCTGTCTATTCTATCGAACGTTAAATAGTGCACCAGTTGAACACAAACAGCTAGCTGCACAATTAAACTTTTCAAGTTTTACTTACTTTAAATTGATTGAGTGGCCATTACTGCGTCGGCAACTGTTCCCGATGGCTGCGCTTATTTTTATGCTGTGTTTTTCTAGCTTTGCGATCGTATTAGCGCTAGGAGGTGGACCAAAATATACAACATTTGAAGTCGCCATTTATCAATCTATTCGTGATTTAGATTTAGCTCAGGCTGTGCTTTTAGCTTGTTTACAGTTTATTTGTTGTGTTTGTTTTATTTGCTTGATGCAAAAATTTACTCATAATAATAACCACCATCAAAAACCTAATACATGCTATGTTAGGCAAAGTTACCGTTTGCCTGTTTCAAATCATTTAGCCTTTTTATATATGATTATTATTGTTACTGGTGGGTTATTTATTTTGCTACCGATTATGACCCTACTCATTGGAGGGGGATATTTTTTTCAATGGTCATTTTTAACTGCGTCTTTTCAACAGGCAGTTATGTTTTCATTATTAATTGCTTTTGGCTCAGCTACTATTGCCATGTTGCTAGCATTGTTATTACTTTATACTAATAGCCGTTTGTTAATTAATCACAAAATACAGTGGAGCAACCAATTAATGTTAGTTGGATCGCTAATTTTAATTATTCCCAGCATGGTATTTTCATCAGGTCTATTTTTATTATTATTTCCCTTTGCGCATAGTTTTATCGTTGTTTGCCTTTTAATTATGCTATGTAATGGTTTAATGGCATTGCCTTTTATATTGAAAAATCTTGCTGTACCTATGTTTGATGTTGTATCGCGCTATTGGCAATTAAGTCAATCACTTAATATTAATGGCTTTTTTCACTTTTATTTGATTGAATATAAAGCACTAAAAAGATTAATTATCCAGAGTTTTGCTCTGTCTGCAATATTATCATTGGGTGATTTTGGTATTATTGCTTTATTTGGTGGGAAATCAGTGACCACATTACCGTATTATTTGTATGAACAAATATCAAGTTATCATTATAAAGAAAGTGCCGTAACGGCCGCATTATTGTTAATATTATCTTTTAGTTTATTGGTTGTGATGGATTATGATCGAACTAAATCAAATTAATTATCATTACGATAATTTTAAAATGCATTTTAATATCAAAATTGCAGCAAAAGAAAAAGTCGTCATTATTGGACGCAGTGGTGCTGGTAAAAGTACCTTGTTAAATTTGATTGCTGGATTTGTTTTACCAAACTCGGGGCAAATTTTACTTAATCATCAAAATATGACTCGCACCTTGCCAGGCAAACGCCCCGTTTCGATTTTATTTCAACGTAACAATTTATTTAACCATTTAACCGTTGAGCAAAATATTGGTTTAGGTATAAAACCTTGTTTAAAACTGAATGCATCTGAACGGCAAACAATAGAAGATATACTAGTTAAGGTTAGTTTAGCAGGTTTTAACAATCGTTATCCTAATCAGCTTTCAGGCGGGCAACGGCAACGTGTGGCATTAGCGCGTTGTTTAATTCAGCATCGCCCTGTTTTATTGTTAGATGAACCATTTTCAGCGCTCGATCAAGCTCTGCGTTTTGAAATGTTGGCGTTAGTCGATCAAATTTGTGATGATTTCAATTTAACTTTAATGATGGTATCACACTATCTTGATGATTCACTTAATTATTTTTCACGTTGTTTGGTGGTTGATAATGGCAACATTGTTTTTAACGATTTACCAACACAGCTTGCACAATCTAAACATAACGAAATTGCAAAAATGTTGGGTTTTAATTATTCTTAAAAAGGGTTGAAGCTTGGAAATAACACTTTTACCTGCCTATTTTATTATTCAATATTAAGTGAATTGTGATTTTATTGAGTTAAAAAATTACGATTAATTGATTAATTACAAATTTATTAATTAGATGTTTATAAATTGCACTATCTCTATTTTGTTGGTCAACGCTTAAGGTTTAATTAATCTATTTAGATTAAATTACCTTAATTATTAACAACATTAATTAATTATTTATGCAAAATGGACATACATGCCATAAGTTTAGTTGGTTAGTACTTAGCTCTGATAGCTTATTTTTCACTTATTTGTTTGTGCTTTACCGCTATATATTTTTATTTATGATCACGACGAAGATGTTTATCAAATACTATCCCAGAATATATTAGTAAGAAACGAGAAAACACTGACTTGAACTGTGTTTTCTGCTTTGGTTATTGCTAGCGTGAATATCAACGTATACAAACCATTATCAAACTATGTCAATCGAAAATTTAGCACATAAAACGTAATTCACACATGATTAGTTTTTACTGGATTAAGTGATAGCTTATATGTTACTGAAAAAATTTTAGTTAATCGGAAATTTTCCATGAATCGATCCGTTGGGTTGGTGATCCTTATGATAAAAAAGGGTTAATTGATTTTGATAAATTAGAAAAGTAGCTATCGTCGGTGTTTACACTGCCACTTAAGGTGTGATATTGTATATTTATACAGTTATATTTTATTTGCCGTAATACCGTTTATGCGAAAAATTATTCATGTTGATATGGATTGTTTTTATGCCGCTGTTGAAATGAGAGATAATCCCCGTTATCGTAATGTGCCTATTGCGGTGGGGGGCGATCCTCGTAAGCGCGGTGTGGTGGCTACTGCCAATTATTTAGCACGCCAATATGGTGTGCACAGTGCAATGTCAATGGCACAAGCTATAAAACTGTGCCCCAATCTTAAAATTATACCCGGTAGGCATGCGGTATATAAAGAAGTATCAAACCAGATCCACCAAATATTTAAGCGGTATACCCAAGCGATTGAGGCGCTATCACTTGACGAAGCTTATCTTGATGTGACTGATTGTAAACTATGTCACGGCTCGGCAACTTTGATTGCGCAAGATATCCGCCAAGCTATTTTTAAGGAACTTGAGTTAACCGCATCGGCTGGTGTTGCTCCACTGAAGTTTCTTGCCAAAATCGCTTCTGACATGAATAAACCTAATGGTCAATATGTGATAACACCTGATGAAGTTGATGGCTTTATTGAACAGCTCCCTTTAAAAAAAATTCCTGGTGTGGGAAAAGTGACTGAAAAAAAATTAGCTGATTTGGGATTATTTACCTGCCAAGATATAGTCAATTATGATGTGACTAAATTATTTAACCATTTTGGCAAATTTGGGCGAGTCTTGTATGAACGATGCCAAGGTATTGATGAGAGAGAAGTATGTAATGACAGGCAACGCAAATCGGTTGGTGTCGAGCGCACTTTAGTTGATGATATTCATCATTGGGAAGCGTGTTTATTACAGTTTGATTCATTATTTGAAGAGCTTGAAAAACGATTAAGTAAAGTGCGTTCTGATTTATCGATCGCTCGGCAGGGTGTCAAATTTAAGTTCGATGATTTTCAACTTACCACTCAAGAGCATGTATGGTCAAAACTAGATAAGGCCGATTTAATTAAACAAGCCCATAAAGTTTGGTTAGAACGTCGTAACGGGCGTGGCGTTCGGTTAATTGGTTTTCATGTCACGTTAATCGATCCACAAGTTGAAAAACAGCTCATTTTTCCATTTTAAGCTTTTTTCTTATAAAAAAAGAGGATGCAGGCAAAGCCTGTATTCATCCTCATAATCATTTATCAATTAATGGATAATTATCACTTTAAACTTGCACCATTGGTGCTAATAACTTTTTTATACCATTCAAAAGAATCTTTTTTATAACGCTTCATGCTACCGTTGCCTTCATTATCACGGTCAACATAAATTACACCATAGCGTTTTTTCATTTCACCAGTGGTAAATGACACCACATCAATAATCCCCCAAGCGGTATAGCCCATCACATCAACACCATCATAATCCATGGCGGTTTGCATCGCTTTGATATGAGCACCTAGGTATTCAATGCGTGGTTTGTCATGCACTTGGTTACCATTTTCTAGCTCATCAATGGCACCAAATCCATTTTCGACAATAAATAATGGTAACTGATAACGATCATATAAACGGTTTAAGGTATAACGTAATCCTTCAGGATCAATAGGCCAACCCCAGTCACTGCTTTTAATATAAGGATTTTCAACCGCATTAGGTAGCGCTCCGTTAACAATGTTATCGCGATTGTCATTTTTGGCATCTGCTTTTACAACCGTTGACATGTAGTAACTAAAACCAATGTAATCAACTGTACCTTGTTTTAAATAAGCAAGATCTTCTTGTGTAATATCAAGTTTATAGCCTTCACGTTCGAACTCTTTTAATGCATATGCAGGGTAATAGCCACGAACGTGAACATCAGGGAAGAAGAAGCGTTGATGCATAGCGATTTCTGATGCCATCATATCTTCAGGGTTACAAGAATATGGATAAATTGGCACATGTGACACCATACAACCAATTTGAAAATCTGGATTGATTTTTTTACCAGCAATCACCGCTTTGGCACTGGCTAATAGTTCATAGTGAGCAACTTGGTACAGAACTTCTTGCGGATTTTCGCCCGGTTTAACTTGGACGCCCGAATTCGTCCAAAAGAAGATAGGATTACTGGTATCCATTTGATTATTAATTTCGTTAAATGTCATCCAGTATTTGACTTTATTTTTATAACGCTCAAAACACGCAGTGGCAAAACGTTCAAAAAATTCCACTGTTTTACGGTTTCTAAAACCACCATAATGGCGAGCTATATGTAATGGCATTTCAAAATGTGATAGCGTGATAACAGGCTCTATGCCATGAGCAATGAGTTCATCAAAAACATTATCATAAAAGCGCAGGCCTTCTTCGTTTGGCTCAAGCTCATCACCTTTTGGAAAAATGCGTGTCCAAGCAATTGACGTGCGTAAACATTTAAGACCTAATTCAGCAAAGAGTTTGATATCATCTTTATAATGATGATAAAAATCAATGGCCGTATGGTTTGGGTAAAACTTATCGGGTTCAATATCTTGGGTGATTTGTCTTGCAACGCCATGAGCACCAGCGGTCATAACATCAACCACGCTGGGTCCTTTACCGCCTTCGTTCCAGCCACCTTCAAATTGGTGAGCGGCTAAAGCGCCGCCCCATAAAAATGGTTTTTTAGTCATTTTTGATTCCTTGTTATTGCTTAATTTTAAATATGATATCATCAACTGTTACTTCTGTTTTATCCGTTAATGAAATGAATTGGTATTGATCGGTATTAACAATAATAATTGGGGTGATTAACGGGTAGCCAGCTTGCTTAATTGCCTCAGGATTGAAGCTGATGAGTAAATCACCTTTTTTTACTTTTTGGTGTAATTCAACGTGATATGCAAACTCGTTATTGGTCAAATTAACCGTATCAATCCCCACATGAATTAGTAACTCAACGCCGTTATCTAATGTTAAACCAATGGCATGTTTAGAATTTTCAAATACCGCAGTTACCTCGGCATCAAAAGGCGCATAGACGTGATTATCAGTCGGTTCAATCGCAATCCCTTCGCCCATTAATTTTTGTGAAAAAGCAGGATCAGGTACTTCACTTAGGGGTAAAGCATGTCCTGTCATTGGGCTTGTGATATCCAGCTCGTCAAGCAAGACTTTAGGCGTATCATTTTCAATAACAGACTCATCTTGTTTCGTTTCACCAGTACCAAAGATTTGAATTAAAACGACAGGTCCCACCAAAGCAATAAGTGACCCAACTGCAACACCAATAAATGAGCTAGGGCTGTTTGGGCTAATTGCATTGACGATAGTTAAAGGGCCAGGCAAACCAGCATAAGCAAAGTAGTGAGGAGAAAAGAAACCAGCCACAATACCACCACAAGCAGCCGAAATACAGCCATAAATAAATGGCTTTTTAAAACGTAAGTTAACGCCATAAATAGCTGGTTCGGTTATCCCAAATAAGCCAGTAATAAAAGCGGATAATGAAATGCCTTTCATCTCTTGAGTTTTTGTTTTTAAATAAAAACCAAATGCTGCCCCGACTTGACCAATAACGGCGATGGTTTGAAATGCTTGGAAAGAGTCTTGACCATATTGTTTAAAGTTTTCAACGATAACCGGTGTGATCCCCCAGTGCACGCCAAAAATAACAAACACTTGCCAAACTGCACCAATAATTCCACCAGCAAACGATGGAGCTAAATTAACAAACCAGTTATAACCATCAGCAATATATTGTGCACCATTGGCAGTTAATGGACCAACAATAAGTAATGTTAAAGGTACCATAATGACAAGACTAAATAATGGTAATAGCACCGGTTTTATAATACTGTGCAGGCGAGGTTCTAAGAAGCGCTCTAAATAAGAGAGTAACCAAACTAAAAAGAGTGGTGGTAAAACGGTTGAGGCATAAGTGGTTTTCGATAGTGCAATGCCAAATAGATCAATTTCTTGCCCCTCGCTTATTAGTTTTGCAAACTCAGTCCATGTCGGCGATAGCAGTGCTGCACAGCAAGCAACGGCGATATATAAGTTACAACGGAAATGCTGTGAAGCGGTAATGGCAATAAAAATTGGCAAAAAGACAAAAGGCGCCCAAGAGATGAAATTGAACACCTCAAAAGTTCCAGTCTTTTCTAGCTCAGGGCAGACCAATTTAAGTAAAATCAAGATACCTTGCAAAATTCCTGATGCGGCTAAAATATAGACAAACGGGGCAAATACAGCCGACATTGTTGCAATGATGCGATTTAATATGTTGCTATCATTTTCTACTTCAATTTTGTTATCAGTATTAACGAGTTGAGTAAAAGCGTTATAGACTTTATCAACATGCGTACCAATAACCACTTGGATTTGACCGCCTTTTTCAACAACGGTAATCACGCCTGGTAATTTAGCAATGTTTTCTTTTGCGTGATCTGGTGTATGTTGGGTAACAAGGCGAAGGCGTGTTGCACAGCGAGAAACGGTAACAATATTTTTCTCACCACCTAACTCATTTAAAATATCAACAGCTAGCTTGTTATAATCTCTAATTTTTGATGACATCCATAAACTCCTTAAAAGCAATTCAGTAAGATTATTTTATAGGCAATTTCAAAATTGTTAATTAACAATTATATTGTTTGTGATCTAGATCGACTTTTTACATCATTTAATTTAAAAGTTAACCTAACCTGTATAAAATAATAGTTAAATTGCTTATTCAATAAAAAGATATATCAATGATTAAATATCAAGATGTTGCCAAAAAAATTAAACAGACGATCTATCAGCAACAATTAGCTAAAGGTACTCAACTTGCTAATATTGAAGGGTTGATTAATCAGTATCAGGTGAGTCGTAGCACAATTATTAAAGCGCTCAATTGTCTGGAACGACAAGGCGTTATTTATCAAGTGCAAGGTAGCGGTATTTTTGTTCGTGAGCGCAAAAAAAGAGGCTACCTCAGTTTTTTACAAAGCCATGGCTTTACTGTTGATTTAGATGATGTATATGGTTCATCTAAAGTGTTTAATGTTGACATTATCAAACCCAGTGCAAGAGTGAAAGAAAACCTACAATGTGATGATTGTGAAGATGTTTATTTTGTAAAAAGATTACGTTATGTTGATGATAAATTATATTGCTTAGAACAGTCCTATTATCGCAAAAAGCTTATTTGTTATTTAAATACAGACATTGTTGAACGTTCAATTTTTAGCTACATTCAAGAAAATTACAATATCAATATTGGTTTTTCTGATAAATATTTTCAAATCATCAAAATTGATGCAAACATAGCAAAATATCTTGGGTTACAAGCGGGGGATCCTGCTCTTTGCGTTGAAGAAATATTTTATACCTCATCTGGTGAGCCGTTTGATTTCTCAAAAATTATTTACCATTATGAAAATGCAAGATTTTGCATACAAAATCATTCAAAATAAGCCATTTAACATAGTCAAAACGGCGCTACGCTGTTATAAAAATTGGCGGTAAATAGGTACTAATTCTTATTATTTTCGATAACAATTTTATATCTAAGTTAATTAGCTTGTTTTATTGGTGGTTTGTTATCTGCCATGATGCCAACCAATGCGTGAGGTTTATAGCATTCTTCTAAGTAGTTTAGTTCGTCATTGCTTAATTGTAATTGGGTTGCTTTGACGGCTTCTTGAATTTGTTTGGTTTTTGTTGCACCCACAACAGGAGCAGTAACTTTAGTTAATAGCCATGCCAATGAAACTTCCGTCATGGATACTTGGTGGCGTTGAGCAATTTCTGCAACTCTATCGATGATCACGTGGTCTTGCTCGGCGGTTTTGTCGTATTTCTTCTTCGCATAGTTATCCGCATTGGCGCGTACAGTTTGGGTGTTATATGGACGAGCAAGGCGACCGCTGGCAAGAGCGCTATAAGGCGTCATGGCAATATTATCTTCTTGGCATAATCCAAATAATTCTCGCTCATCTTCACGCATAATTAAGTTATAGTGGCTTTGCATTGAAACAAACGGTGTTAAGCCTTCATATTTTGCTATAGTGTTTGCTCTTGCCAGTTGCCATGCATAACAGTTCGAAATGCCAATTGCACGGATTTTGCCTGCCTGAATATTTTGATGAAGGGTTTCAAGGACTTCTACTATAGGCGTGTTGTAATCCCAATAGTGATAAATATAAAGATCGACGTAATCTACCCCCAAATTTTTTAGGCTTTGGTTGAGTGATTGGTTGATAGCTTGTTGCCCAGTTATACCATTAGCAATTTGCTCAGCTGTACGTGGTAAAAATTTTGTTGCTATGACCACTTCATCACGCTGGCTCATATCGCGTAATGCTTTGCCAACATATCTTTCACTTGAGCCATTTTGATAAGCGATTGCGGTATCGAAAAAATTAATACCTTGCTCAAGAGCATATCCAATAATTTTGCTGCTTTCTGATTCATTTAGTGTCCAGTTGTGAATACCTGCTGTAGGATCGCCAAATCCCATACAACCTAAACAAATCTGCGAGACAGTTAAATCACTATTACCCAGTTTAGTGTATTGCATGATCACTTTCCTCTATTTAAAACAGAAACCTCTAATGCGCCTTATTATATTGCGCTTTTATTTTTATAGTAAATTTGAATGTGGGTTAATGTGATATCGATCACTTTTTTACAAAAAATAGAATGGATAAGAACTTCATCTATTAAAAAATATATTAAATTAAAACACATATTAAATTAAGACATAGCAGATTATAGCAAACCATATTGCTTGATTATTTATAGGGCAGGGAAAAGTCAGTGCGCAATTCCATGCCCTTTATCGTTAATAATTAGATGTTATCACTGCCACCAACCCCTTTAAATTTTTCAACCATTGTTGCTATTTTTTCAAAAACCCGACGTTTTTTGATTAAATATTGTGGATTAAGTGGGCTCATCTTCGGTAACATTTCGTTTAATTCAGTGCCATTTTCGGTTGCATATTTGCGCTTTAATGAAGAAGCAATATAGCGTTTGGTTGCTGCTTCATTTAAATTCTCTTCTTCGATTAAGGCGTTAATTTCAGCTTGTTGCTGACGTTGTGCATATTGATAAAAAGCATCAACCGTACTGGCTTTGTCGGGAATGTTATTTAAATCCGTTTGATTAATAAACTCAACAATTAACCCTTCTTTAGCTCGGTTTTCTAAACTTGAACGAATCAATCGTTGAGTCTCTTCAACAATATCTTGTTTGGTTTTTTCTTGTTTATTTTGTTCATAAATCAGCTCAAGAATATAATCCAAATTGATTTCTTGTGATTTTAATAGATCAATTTCGAAAACCACATCATCCCAATCAATGGTTGATTGAGCTTGTTGATTAGATTCCTTTTCTCTGCGTAGCCAATCGCGGATGTCATTATAAGTTGAACGATAATTTTGAATTGCACGGTCGGTTGGCAATTTTATTGTTTGCATTTTTTGTAGATCATCATCGGTTACATTATGTCGAGCTTTAAAGGCTAGCATGGCTTGTTCATCAGTCGTATCGAGTTGTTGGAATGCTTTTAATGCCACAAATTCATCATAATTTTGCAATACATTGTCAGCACGCAAGTACTCGCCAAATAATTTAACAAACGCTATTTTATCTTTTTCGGTGATGATTTCATCAGCACGGGGAAATTTTTCTTGTAAATCGGCAATGATTGTTAAATACCCATTGTGAATATCGCCTGATACTTTATCAGTAAAACCCTGCATATATTCATCATAACTTTTTTCTAACACCACTTCTCGGGTATTGCTTTTACCAAATGTTTTTATTGCATCAATGGTAGCTTGTTCCAAATCACGAAACGCTACAATATTACCAAAGGTTTTGGTTGCATTGTAAATACGATTGGTGCGTGAAAAAGCTTGAATTAAGCCATGATACCGCAGGTTTTTATCAACAAATAATGTATTGAGTGTTGGCGCATCAAAACCCGTTAAAAACATGCCAACCACAATTAGTAAATCGATTTCCCGATTTTTTACCTTTAATGACAGATCGCGATAATAGTTTTGAAATTGTTCACTACTAACATCATAGTTTGATTTAAATTCCTTATTATAATCGTCGATTGCCATTGCTAAAAATTCTTTAGCGCTTTGATTTAAAGCGTCAGTTTCAAAGCTTTCATCGGCAAAATTACCTTGTGCGTCTTGTTCTTCATTAGCTGCATAAGAAAATATTGTTGCTATTTTTAACGGCTTGCTGGCATCTTTTTGTAATTTTTTGAACGATTCATAATAGAGTTTTGCCGCATCGACACTGCTCACGGCAAACATGGCATTAAATCCTTTACCATTGCCCATTAAACGGTGGGTTTTTTGCTTAAAATTATTCAAAATATATTGGGTAATTTGTTCAATGCGTTTTGGGTGAAGTAGTGCTTGTTTATTTTCAGCAGCGCTGAGTTTTTCTAGATTTTGTTCTTGTTCAATCGATTTAAAATTAGGGCGCACATCATTATAGTCCACTTTAAATTTTAAGACTTTTTCGTCACGAATGGCATCGGTTAACACATAAGCATGTAATTCACGACCAAACACATCCGCGGTAGTTTGTGCACCTAACGCGTTAGCTGGCATGATCGGTGTACCCGTAAAGCCAAACTGATAATATTTTTTAAACTTGCGCTTTAAGTTTTTTTGCGCTTCACCAAACTGGGAGCGGTGCGCTTCGTCAAAAATAAATACCACATGTTTATCATAGATGGCTAAATCATCTTCGCTTTTTATTAAATTGTTAAGTTTTTGAATGGTGGTAACAATAATTTTATTATCGGTTTTTTCAATATTACGCTTAAGTCCTGCGGTACTGTTTGAGCCATTGACACTATCTTTGGAAAATTTTTGATACTCTTTCATGGTTTGGAAATCGAGATCTTTACGATCCACCACAAAAAAGACTTTATCTATAAATGCTAATTCTGTTGCTAACCGTGCCGCTTTAAAACTCGTTAAGGTTTTACCAGATCCGGTTGTGTGCCAAATAAATCCTCCACTTTGTAAGCTACTCCACTTTTTGGCATGATAAGCGCTAATGATTTGCCACAATATACGCTCGGTGGCGGCAATTTGGTAAGGGCGCATAATTAACAATGTGTCATTTACATCAAGCACCGAATAAGTCAGTAACACATTTAACAGCGTGCGGCTGGCAAAAAAGGTAGCGGTAAAATCTTTTAGATCTTTTATCGGCTCGTTTTTAACATTGGCCCAATTCATTGTAAAATCAAAGCTGTTTTTATCGCGCTTAGTGGTGTTAGCAAAATAGCGCGTGTCAGTACCATTTGAGATAACAAACAGTTGTAAATATTTAAACAGTGAATTATCTTGATTAAAACTCTCTTTACTATAGCGATGCACTTGGTTAAAGGCTTCACGAATGGCAATACCCCGCTTTTTTAATTCAACTTGAACAAGGGGCAAGCCATTCACTAAAATCGTCACATCATAACGATTTGCATAATTGCCAGTTTGCTGGAATTGACGGATAACTTGTAATTTATTATTGGTGACATCTTTTTTATCTAACAGCTTGATATTTTGAATATGTCCATCATCAAAAACAAAATCATAGATATGATCGTGGTGGATTTTGCGACTTTTGTCGATCATCGACTCATTGGGTTTATCTAAATACTCTAATACAAAGCGCTGCCATTCCTTATCGGTAAACTGAATTTTGTTTAAGGTTTGTAATTGATCACGAATATTAGCCAGCAATTTTTCGTGATTATTCAGTTCGGGAAGATATTCATAACCTTGACGGACTAAATCATCAATCAGCTCTTTTTCTAACTCTTTTTCAGTTTGATAAGTCGCTGCCGGCTCTTCAAGCCTGTTGTAGTTATCTAAAATAATATAATGATTGGTTTCAGCAAGAGGTGTTGTGTAAATTGTCATAGTCCATTCCAGCTATTTAAAATTGTAATTTTCGAGTAAATGATTAAGTAAAAATGAAACGATCTGTTTTTCTGGCTCGGATGGTTCTGGGATCATTTCATTCGATAATGTTGAATGACTGGTAAAGTTGATAATCCGTGTTAAATAAACTTGTTTATCATCAGGCAGGAGTTCTGACCATTTTGGATATCCTAAAAAACAGGCCGTTTTTTCATACAAGTTACGTAATAAAGTAAAGTGATATTTTTCAATTTTCTTTTCGCTAATGGCTTGTTGCAAAATATCTTTTAAATAAAGATGATACGAAAAGCTTTGATTTGAATCTCCTTTTTTTTCTTCTAGGGCAAAATCGCCATTTTCAAATCGTTTTAAAATACAGCCTGTTTTTAAACCCAGTTCATTATACAACACATTGTAAAATAATGGGTTATGAGTGGTGATAATAAATTTAATATCCGATTTGCTGCTATTGATTAATTTAGCAATATCGACCGCTAATTGGATTAGGTGATTTTCGTCCAATGAGCTGACTGGATCATCAATAAAAATATAGCGTAACTGATCAAATTCATTGGTAGAACGTTCTTTAGGCTCAACAATATTGCGCTCTGCGATCACCAAACTAATCAAGGTGAAAAAAATACTCCAAATTAAATTATTTTCTTCCCCTTTGGAGATTTTAATATTATCAATACGTTGATCATTACCCCCTGCGAGCGAAAAAGTCACAGCGGAAAAATCCTCATTGAAATGTGGCGTTAATTTTTGCTGGGTGTAGGATTGAAAGTAGTGAGCGATGTTTTGATCCTGACCTTGGTCTTTCAAAATCCAGTCCGTAAATGAGTTAGGTTTTATGATTAATTGATGTTCACCCTCTTGGTGTTTATCATTATCCCAAGCAAACAAATCCTCAGTAAAAGCGTTATAGTAAAGGATTTTGTGCCTTGTTAAGGCTGCATTATTCTCTTTATCGCCTTTATGCTGCGATATAATTAAATTTTTAAATGTTTGAGATAAACGTGTTTTACCAGTACCGTTAAAGGCATAGATTAATTGGTTTTTTTTATCATTTTTATCCAGCTTTTCAGCAATATTCCTTAATGTGGCATTCATCTTTTTATAACTCTATCTTATGATTCTTACTCTTTCGGAAAGTCTAATAATAAATTCCGATAATATTCATATTGTTTTTGGCGTAATGCTATCTCACGCGGTAACCCCTCGGTGATTGAATTGGTAAGCGCATCGAATTTATCTAAGATTTCGACAATACGGGCTTGTTCCTTGAGTGGGGGAATGGGAATTTTTAGTTTTTCAATAACCAATCGAGGTAATCTAGGTATGCTTGAGCGTCTTACTTGAGATGAAATGTACTTTTGTTTATTTTTTAATACATGAAATAAATATCTACTTAATATATGATTTGAACATTCAAAGTAAAAACAGTCATCGGCAGCCCAAAATACTTCTGGACTATAACCGATTTCTCCAGCTGCACCAGCGCTTATTATAAATGTTGTATTCTCTTTAGTATTAGTTTTTTCATAATATCCTAAAGGTGTTAAACTATTTTGGTAGACTTTATAGCTAGCTTTTGGTGACAATTCATTTCGGACAACACGAATCCCTCTTTTTAAGGTGGCTATTTCGTCAATTGATTTCCATTCCACTTTATCATCTTTAAAGCTTAATAATTTATCTCGATAATAGTTGTATTGTTTTTTTCGTATAGTAAGTTCTGCTGTGAGCTCTGCTGTGAGCTCTGCTGTGAGCTCTGTAAATGTGTCTAAAATACGGACAATTTCGGTTTGAATCGAAAATGGAGGTACTGGAATCTTTTTATTAGCATAATTACTAATCCATTGTCTTTTATGATCATTATCTATCTTTTCATTTGGAAGTGTATTCATCCAATAATAAATATATTTTAAATTATATTTTTCTTCATCAGCTGAACTGATGATTTTCATTGCTGACGATTTAATTTTGAAATCAAAATTAACCCATTTATTTGCGGTTGTAAAATCATCAAAAATGATAACTGGATTATTTTTCCCTGCATAAATTCCAGCTATCTCATTCGTATAACCTAAAATGAAAGTTTTACCTGCCGTCAAAACAGGTGTTTTGTATTCATCATTGTAATTTGTTGATGTGACAAGATATTTGGTAGGTTGTTCATAATTTGTTACTTCATCCAAATTTTTCCACTCAACCTCAATACCTTTCAGCAGTTCAATTATATTATTACGCTTAATCATCCCTCAATCTCCGCCACAATCGTGTCAATTTGGGAGCGTAAGCTATCAATTTTAGCTACGGTATCTTTTATTTCGGCATTAAGCTGGGTGATATCAATCACTTCACGGGTATTTTCGGCTTCCACATACGAACTGACCGATAGATTATAGTCATTTTCCGCAATGGTTTGATTATCAACTGATTTAGCAAAATATTCGATATCTTGCTTGCTAGCAAATACTTGCATAATTTCTTGAATATGTTTATCAGTGAGCACATTATTATTGGTCTCTTTTTTAAAGAGTTTGCTAGCATCAATAAATTGTGTTGTTTTGACGGTTTTATTTTTGGCAAGCACTAAAATATTAACCGCAATCGAGGTACCATAAAATAAGTTGGGTGCCAGTGAAATTACGGTTTCAACAAAATCATTATCGACCAAATATTTGCGAATTTTTTGTTCCGCACCACCACGATAAAATATCCCCGGAAAAGTAACAATTGCCGCTCGCCCACACTCGGACAGGTAACTTAGTGCATGCATAATAAAAGCAAAATCGGCTTTCGATTTTGGTGCCAGCACGCCAGCAGGTGCGTATCGGTCATCATTAATTAAGGTTGGATCATCACTGCCAATCCATTTAATTGAATAGGGTGGATTAGAAACGATTGCATCAAATGGTTTTTCGTCGCCAAATTTTGGGTTAAGTAGCGTGTCGCCTAAAGCTATTTCGAATTTATCATAGTTGATATTGTGTAAAAACATATTCATTCGAGCAAGGTTATAGGTGGTATGATTAATCTCTTGACCGAAAAATCCATCCTCAATGATATGTTCATCAAACTGTTTTTTCGCTTGTAACAATAAAGAACCCGAACCTGCCGCTGGGTCATAGATTTTATTGACCTTTGTTTGATTATGTAAGGCTAATTGTGAGATCAATTTCGACACATTCGGCGGCGTAAAAAATTCACCACCAGATTTACCGGCATTCGAGGCATAATTAGAAATCAAAAACTCATAAGCATCGCCAAACAGATCAATTTGATTGTCTGCAAAATCACCAAAATCAAGTTCGGCAACACCATTAAGTACTGCGGCTAACCGTTTGTTTTTATCGGCAACTGTATTACCTAAGCGATTGCTGGTGGTATCAAAATCGGCAAATAATCCTTTAATATCACTTTCTGATGGGTAACCAATAGCAGAACTTTCAATTGCATTAAAAATATCGGCTAGGTCAGTATTTAAGCTTGGATTGGTATTTGCATTAGCAACAACATTACAAAATAGTTGGTCGGGATAGATAAAATAGCCTTTGGTTTTTATGGCATCTTGCTTGGCTTCATCGGTAATAATATCGGTAGATAACGTGCTGTAATCAATACTGCCATCATCGCCTTGAATATAATTGGCAAAATTTTCACTAATAAAGCGATAAAACAAAGAACCAAGTACATACTGTTTAAAATCCCAACCATCGACTGCACCCCGTACCTCGTCGGCAATTTTCCAGATTTGGCGTTGTAGTTGCTCGCGTTGTTGGGTACTAGTGCTTGATTGAGAATCAATCGAAGTCATATTTTATGTTCCTAAGTAAAGATAAGATATTAGTAACTATAAAATAAATCATCTTTTTTATAGTTACTTTACGTCAATATAATAGTAGTTTAACTCTTATTTTCCATTTGCGGACTTTTCATTTGTTTTACTGAAGTTAAATCTATAGCTAATAATCTTTCTAGCCTTTCAAGTATCCAATTATACCGATCTTGTAACGCTTTTTCATGCCATTGTTGGTTAAAAGTTCTTTGATTGAAATCATCTAATACTTTTTGAGAAAGGCGAAAAGCTGTTGTATTATCGGTATGATTACCTTGATACACAGTCATTTTGATATTAAAAGGATTATTACTAGCATCAATATTTTTTTTACCACTCAGTAGTGTTAAATTAGCGATACTATGTAACCATTTGTTTTTTACTTCTTCTGTTATATAACTCCACGCAGAAATACTTTTATATTTTTTGGGTAATATATGTTCAAGATGTAAGTCGTTATTAAGTTTTAATAAAATAGGATTAGATTGATCGGTTAAATCATATTCAATTAAAATCAAAAGAGGTTTAATCCAAGCTTCTTTGTCAACCACATTAGAAGTTAATTGTGATATTGCCAATTCGTAAATCTTTTCCGAATTTAATTTATTAGAAAAAATAGCTCTTAAATAGTTAATATGTTTTTTTTCTTTGACTGCTTTGATGATGTTAAAAGAAGTCTGTTTTACTTGCGATAATGTTTTACCAGCAATCCAATATAAATAATAAAATCGCCTTAGTTCAAAAACTAAGTCATCAAAATTTTTATACTCTGTTGTAATTGCGGTCATTAATATTGCTTTCCAATAATTACTCCATCTTAAATATCTAAACGAATAAATATTTTTATCTTTTGAACAATATATCTTTTCATAATAATTAATAACAAACAGCTTTAATGAGGATATGACTTGATTTGGATCTTGATTTTCGAATAAGTCTTGTAGCTCTTCTGTAAATGATTTTTTTTGGTTTGAGCCCAACAAATAATGGGCATAAATAATAAACAAATCATTTAAACTCATATCATCACATTGTTTAATATATTGTTCCATTTCATGCCAATCAGACATAAAATTTTCTTCTTTTAATTTTGATGTAGATAAATCATCTTTGTATTTTTTATAAAGCTTTTCTAATAAAAAGCTTTTTATTAAGTCTGCTGAAGTTAAATCTAAACCTCTATTATTAAGTACTTGAAACAATTTAATAGCAAAATCACGGCTAGTACAATCAATACGTATTATCTTAACTTGGTAAAATAGATAATTGATTAACTTGCCAAGCTGGCTTTTGGGCAATGAATTCAATTTCTCTTTAAAAATTAGTGCGGTATTAATAAATTTGAATTTGGGTTCTTGGTCATTCTTAATTTGATATTTATATGGGGAAGATAATATTTTGGTTGCTCCATCGTTTAAAATATATGTTTCAAAGTCAGATTGATGAGAGCTATGGGTATGTAACCTTAAACGTGAAGCGCGGCTATTAAAGATAATGGCAGAACGAATAATATCTATATTTACAGAAAGTGGATTGGAATTATCATCTACATTAAGGCGTGGAAAATAATCGCGTATTACGCAAAATAGTATCATTAAAGTAGTTAATCTTTGTTGCCCATCAACAACATCAATGTAAGGAGATAAAGGTTCATCATGAGAATTAGCTGTGATAACAGAACCAAGAAAGTAATTTGGCACATGATTTTCATACGATTCTAATATGTCATCCCATAGCTGTTCAACTTGCTCACTTTCCCATTTATAGGGCCTTTGATACTTGGGTATTTTATAAAGATTTTTTGTATCACCAAATAATTCACTAATCGATAAACTACGGGGTTTAAAAGAGTCTTCCATATTTATACCTATTTGTATTTTTGCTCGCTTAATTCGAAGTTATTAAATTATTTGCCTTTATTCTACTAGTTTACTGGTTTTATATAAATTAAAATTATAAATAATTTTAAAAAAAGATTGATACAATTATTAAATCTAAACAGAACAATATCCATTGTACTTTTCATTGATTTGTAAAAGCTATGTTATCAATAAAAAAGCATCTTACGATGCTTTTTGTAAGGAAAGAAAAAGGAATGGTGATTATTTTATGCCATACTCAGCCCGATAAGCTTCAACTTGTTTTACTTGATCTTGTCGCTCTGGGGATTGATAGAGGTATTGGATCAAATCATCTAATGTGATAATTGAAATCACATCACAATGATAAGTTTGTTTAATTTCTTGGATTGCTGATAGCTCACCACGACCTTTTTCTTGTCGGTCTAAACAAATTAGTACACCAGCAAGTTTAGATTGGTTATCTTCTAATATTCTCATCGATTCACGAATCGCCGTACCAGCGGTAATAACATCATCAACTAGCATAACTCGTTGCTGATAAATTGAACTGCCGACTAGGTTGCCACCTTCGCCATGGTCTTTAGCCTCTTTGCGATTAAAACAATAAGGTACATCGGCATTATGGTGTTCTGATAGTGCAACAACGGTTGAAGAAACAATCGGAATACCTTTATAAGCAGGGCCAAAAATGACATCATATTCTAAGTTGGCATCCATCAACGCAGCTGCATAAAAACGGCCTAATAAAGCCAGATCTTTACCAGTATTAAATAATCCAGCATTAAAGAAATAGGGGCTTTTTCTCCCCGATTTTAATGTGAACTCGCCAAATTTTAATGCTTGCCTATCTAAAGCAAATTCAATAAATTCACTTTTATATGATTTCATCGGTTTTCTCCAATTAGCTGTTTAGTCGTTCAAAGCTTGTTTTTGCGCATCAATAATGGCGGCTATCCCATTTTTTGCTAATCCTAATAACGTTAACAGCTCTTCATGGCTAAATGGTTCACCTTCCGCGGTGCCTTGTATTTCAATAATTCGTCCGTCATCTGTCATTACAACATTCATATCGGTTTCTGCATTTGAATCTTCTATATATTCCAAATCACAAAGCGCTTGACCATCTACAATGCCGACAGATACAGCTGCAACTAAAGATTTAATTGGGTTTTGCTTAATTTTACCTTCGGCAACCATGTTATTAATGGCATCGTTCAGCGCAACACAAGCCCCAGTAATTGATGCTGTTCTTGTACCACCATCGGCTTGAATGACATCGCAATCTAGCGTGATAGTGTATTCACCTAATAATTCTAAATCGATCATTGCGCGTAATGATCGGGCAATAAGTCGTTGAATTTCCATGGTTCGGCCTGTTTGTTTGCCTTTAGCCGCTTCACGTTGGGTACGTGAATTGGTTGCTCGTGGTAACATACCGTATTCGGCTGTTACCCAACCTTGATTTTTGCCTTTTAGAAAACGTGGTACTCCTTCATCAACAGTGGCATTACAAAGCACTTTGGTTTCACCAAATTCAACTAGTACAGAGCCTTCTGCATGCTTAGTATAATGACGGGTTATTTTTATAGGGCGGATTTGTTCCGCAGATCGACCAGACGGGCGCATGCAATTCTCCAATTGTTACAATTAAAAAATATCGTTTTGAACTCATTATTTAGGAGGACATCAACAAGATAGGGTTAATGTTTAGCCTAAGCTAAGAGCGCATTATACAGAATATATGATACAATGCCCAGCAAGTTTTTATTATTTTAAGGTGTTATTATGATTTGCAGTATGACCGCCTATGCAAGAAAAGAATTAAGTCAACCATGGGGAACCGCTTCTTGGGAGCTACGTTCAGTCAATCAACGTTATTTAGAAACTTACATTCGCTTGCCAGAACAGTTTCGTTCACTTGAACCTATCATCCGTGAAAAATTACGGAGTCGTTTAACTCGAGGAAAAATTGAATGTAATTTACGTTTTGAGCTAGATCCTGCGGGGCAACATCAAGAACTCTTGTTAAATAAAGATTTGGCTAAACAAATACTTAATGCAGCAAGTTGGGTACAATCCGAGCATCAATCAGGGCAAACCAACCCTATTGATGTGTTACGTTGGCCAGGGGTTTTATCGGCTAAAGAGCAAAATCTGGATGCGATTTCCCAAGAAATTATAGTCTTATTAGATAGTGCGATTGATGATTTTATTACCGTGCGTGAGCGTGAGGGTAAAGCGCTTAGCGATTTGATTGTTAAACGCTTAGAAGCTATTACTGTTGAAGTTAATAAGATTCGCAATTACATGCCTCAAATACTTGAGTGGCAAAAAGAACGTTTAAAAAGCAAATTGCAAGAAGCCAATATTGAACTTGACCATTCCCGCTTAGAACAAGAGATAGTGATGCTTGCTCAACGTATAGATGTCGCCGAAGAACTTGATCGACTAATGACACACGTTAAAGAAACCTATTCTATTTTGAAGAAAAACGAAGCGATTGGACGTAGGTTAGATTTTATGATGCAAGAATTTAATCGTGAATCGAACACTATTGCCTCTAAATCAATTAATGCAGATGTTACAGCTAGCGCAATTGAACTTAAAGTACTCATTGAACAAATTAGAGAGCAAGTACAAAACATTGAATAATGACTTGATTAATGAGCCGATATCTTGGTAGTCTAGCTGTTGTATTAGCTTCTATTTTATGGAGGGCAATGTAGCCACATTTGCTCCCTCACTTTCTTCCTTGTTTATTGGCGCAGTTGCAATGGGGATTGGTGGGATTTTGCAGTGTGTTTTAGCTGTCTCTAAAATCATTAACGAGCGTGACTTGTTAATCCAGCATATCTATTTTCTTATTGTTGGTGCTATTTGCCGCAATGATTTATCCTTTAGCTCTTTATTCATCAATGCGATTATCGGGCGTGACAATTGGTACGGTTGTATCTATTGGCTCGGCGTCGATTCTCTTGGTTGTAATTGAATATGTGAACGGTGACTTTCGCTTAACTAGATGCTGGTTAATTGGCGCAATGTTTGGCATTTTAGGGATAATACTACTGTCACTTTCAGAAAATAATTTAATAAGCGTTCAAAGTAATCATATCATCTTTGGTGTTTTACTTGGTTTGGTTGCTGTATTTACTTATGCTTTATACTCATGGCCAGTGCATCAGTTTTAGTTAATGTTGAAAGAAATATCAACTAAGCCAGCCATGGGGCAACTTTTGGTTGTGGAGGCGTATTATTAATACCCATCATGGTGCTAACTGGTTTTGGTGTATGTGATTCATTAACGAATATGACAGTTTGTGTCTATATGGCATTAGTCCCTATGTTTGTAGGATATCTTTGTTATGGATTTGGCTTATCAAAAATATCCGCTAGTACCGCAACAACTATCACTCTGCTTGAGCCTGTAATAGCGGCAGTTTTAGCAATTTTGGTAGTAGGCGAAACATTGCCTTTAATGGGGTGTATCGGTATTTTCTTTATTCTTATTTGTCTTGCTTTAATAACGATTGATATAAACAAGTAAGTTATCAAAAAACAAGGATATGCAAGCAAGGCATTACACTTCTCATTTTTTATTACTTATCGTTAAAAAATATTCTCTACTTATTTTTAAGTTAAACGGGTATTGATAAAATTTAAATTAAAAAAACACAATGGTAATATAAATATGCCAATATTATGATGAAAGATAAAAGTTTGAAAAAATTATTAATCAAAGGGTTACTAATTCTATTTTTAGCTGGTTTTGTCAATGCTGACACCAATAATACCTCACTAAAAAACTTACCGATTGATGATGCCATTAAATTAGCTACTGACGCCAATAATGCAAAAGCCCAATAAAATTAGGTTAAATGCAATAAAGCTTATGAAGTCTTAATTTTGGTTTACGCATCAATAAAAACATATATTATTGATATTTGTTAAATTATAATTATTTTGATGAATTAAAACATCAACCCCAACAATATAATAGATATTACAATAAGAGGAAAGAATAATGAAAAAACTATTAACTACAGGCTTACTATTTATACTTTTAGCTGGTTTTGCTAATGCTGATACTGATAAAACTTCGCTAAAAGACTTACCATTTGATGAAGTGATGAAAATGGCAACCGAAAAAAATGATGCAAAAGCGCAGTATGATTTGGGTGTTCGATATGATCGCGGCGAAGGAGTTGAACAAGACTATGCTAAAGCAAGAGAATGGTATGAAAAATCAGCTGCTCAAGGTTATGCGAGTGCTCAATCTAATTTAGGTGTTTATTACGATTATGGTACGGGTGTTGAGCAAGATTATGTGAAAGCAAAAGAGTGGTACGAAAAAGCAGCCGCTCAAAATGATGATTACGCTCAATATAATTTAGGTATCTTATACAGTGAAGGGAGAGGAGTAGAAAAAGATGTGTCTAAAGCCAGAGAACTATTTGAAAAATCTGCGAAACAAGGTCTTGCCAATGCGCAATATAATTTAGCTATTATGTACTTACAAGGCGAGGGTGTAAAAAAAGATATAGTTACAGCAAAAGAATGGCTCGAAAAAGCCGCTATACAAGGTGTGCCACAAGCACAATTTAATTTGGGTGTCATGTATGAAAATGGTCAAGTTGTAAAAAAAGATCATAAAAAAGCCATGGAATGGATTGAAAAAGCGTGTAAAAACGGAGTTAATCATTCACTTTGTAACTAAAGCGTACTTTTAACCTGCAATACCAATAAAACTCGATTAAACGCAAAAAGGGGGAAATGAACTACTCCCCCTTTTGTTAATGTTATATTAAAATAATTCTAATTAGCTGCTGTGTGGATTCTTGTTCTGATTGATTTAAAATACCAAACAAGTACAGTCAAAGCGATACCAGCAGATAATAAATCCGCGATGGGTGATGAAGCCCAAACGCCATTAAGCCCAAAGAATAATGGCAAAATATAGAGTGTTGGCAATAAGATGAGGATCTGCCTTGAAAGGCTGAGCAAAATAGAAATTTTTGCTATACCAATACATTGGAAAAAGCTGGTTGTCACCATTTGAAAGCCAACAAAAACAAAAGACAGTGTAGTAAATCGTAAAGCAATAGCCGAAAGTTGCACTAAATCTTCCTCCGAACTAAAAGCTCGTACTAACATATCTGGAATAAAAAATCCTAACATAAAACCGAGCGAAGTCACCACTGTAGCCACTTTAACAGCATAAAAAAAAGTTTTTTTAACGCGATCATAATTTTTAGCACCATAATTATAACCAATAATAGGTTGCATACCTTGATTGATACCAATAACAATCATAATCACTAAAGTAATAAGCCGGTTAGCATTCGAATAAGCCGCAATCGAATCATCACCAGATATATCTGCAAGTGGCGCATAGCGGTTAAGTTGCCAGTTAATAAACACCACAACAATTGATGTTGCTACTTGCATTGAAAAAGGCGACAAACCGATTGATATCACTGATTTAGCAATTGAAAAGTCCAGCTTAAAATTACGACGATAAAGTTTGATATTACTATTCTTATTTAAAAAGTGTTGCATAACAAATACAAAGCTAATCATCATCGATAGCGTTGTTGCAAAAGCTGCTCCGCGCATGCCCCAACCTAAACCAATAATAAAAATTGGCGCCAAAATGATATTGGCAATTACGCTAACAAACATGGTGACCATCGCTTTAAAGGGATAACCGCTCGCTCGCATCATATTATTGTAGTTAAAGGTAAGCGTTAAAAAGATACTGCCGGGTAAAAAAATCGTTAAAAACTCTCGGGCATAGACATGATTCTCTGGGCTTGAACCCACAAAGTGCAACACAGGATCAACAAAATAGAGCAATAACGAAAGCGTAATGCCACTCAGCACTGCGGTTAGCATAAACGAGGTACCTGCGACTTTTTCGGCTTTCTCATTCTCGCCACGACCTAAAAAAATCGAAATTCGACTAGCAGAACCAATACCTACTAGCATACCAATGCCTGCAGCTAGGTTCATAACTGGCAAAATAATACCAGCACCGCTTAATGCTTCACGGCCAATCCAGTGACCAATAAAAATGCCGTCAATAATGTTATAAAGCGTATTGACAATCGCTCCAATTACGGCGGGCAGTGCATATTGCCAAAATAATGCACTAATTTTTTTATTTTTAAAATCGTTATAAACATCAAGAGAGTGAGCCATTGCTTTTAATTTCCTGCTGTTAAATATGTACAGAAGTTACAGATAACTATGTGTTTGAGTTAAAAGAATATAATCATTATTGAAATTCGTTATGATTTATTCATGCCAGTTTGTTGGTTATATTACCAAAATAATAAACGCGGTTTGTTATTTTTACTTATTTTTAATTATTACTGACAGTGGTCTATAGCAACTACCCTAATATATTCATTGCCATTATGGCGGTTAAATCTTGTCAAAAAATTTTAGGTAATGATGCATTTGAGTATCTATTTGATGCAATTTGATTGTGCTAGTTTAACAGACTGGTAAATTGTTAATAGCACTTTTTCAACGCTTTGATAAAATAACGCTCTTAATGATTATTGCGATCCAATAGGAACCTCACCAATGAGCGTACAGATAGAAAAGATCATACTGCATAAATTAATTAGAAAAAGTGATACAGAAATCGAACTGCAACTTCGTGATTCAATGCTAAGTAATGAGCAGGCGGTTGTTAATCTAATTGAAGATATCAACCGTATTTATAACAACAAAAGCAAAGCTTATGGGCTATTTAATAGCGACAGCTTGTTTGAGCAATCGCTAAAAGAGTTACGTCTTGGTAATCAAGACTTTTTACATTTTAGTCAGGAATCAACCAAACAACTGCGTAATGAACTGGCTAAATATCCTTTTGCTGAAGGGGGCACGGTCGTATTTTGTCAGTATCGCTATTTAGCGGTTGAATACCTGATTATTGCGGTATTAAACAGCTGTTTAAGTATGCTAGTTAATGAAGACTTAGATATTAGCGAAACGCAATACCTAGATATCGCTCATGCTGACATTATTGCTCGAGTTGACATTACCGAGTGGGAAACCGAAGCTGACTCAAAACGGTACTTAACTTTTTTAAAAGGACGAGTAGGGCGAAAAGTATCTGACTTTTTTATGGACTATTTAGGTGCAAGTGAGGGATTAGATGCAAAAGCGCAAAATAAAACGCTGGTCAAAGCGGTTGATGATTACTGTCAAGAAATGCAATTTGACAAACAAGACAAAACCAGCGCGCGCGAAAACGTTTATAACTACTGTCAAGCCCAATTACAAGCAGGCGAAGAAATTGAACTGAAAAATTTGGCCAACGAACTACCAGCCAGTGTTGACAATAACTTTATTGAATTTATTAAAAATAGTGAATATGATTTAGAAGAAACCTTTCCCGTTGATCGCAGTGCACTGCGTCAGCTTAAAAAATTCTCAGGTAGTGGTGGGGGATTAACATTAAGCTTCGATTCGAATTTATTAGGGGAGCGCATTAAGTGGGATCCGCAAACTGACTCTCTAGTGATTAAAGGGGTTCCACCTAATTTACGTGATCAGCTACAACGCAATAGCGGTTCCAACTAATTATCAACCAACAACGTTATTAGGACACAACATGAAATACATTGGTGCACATGTAAGTGCAGCAGGTGGGGTAGACAATGCCCCAATTAACGCCTATCAAATTGGCGCAACCGCATTTGCGCTATTTACCAAAAATCAACGACAATGGCACGCCAAACCGCTTGAGCCCACAATCATCGACAGCTTCAAAAAACGTTGCGAAAGGTATGGCTTTACTAGCAAACAGATCTTACCGCACGATAGTTACTTAATTAATTTAGGCCATCCAGATCGAGAACAGCTCGAAAAATCTCGCACTGCCTTTTTAGACGAAATGCAACGGTGCGAACAGCTAGGACTGACATTACTTAATTTTCACCCAGGTAGTGACTTAAAACAGATTTCGGTTGATGAATGTTTATCGCGCATTGCCGAATCGATTAATATCACGCTTGATAAAACACAAAATGTGGTTGCTGTTATTGAAAATACTGCGGGGCAAGGATCTAACTTAGGCTATAAATTTGAACATTTAGCGCAAATTATTGATCAAGTTGAAGACAAAAAACGAGTGGGGGTTTGTATTGATACTTGCCATGCTTTTGCCGCAGGTTATGATCTCCGTACTGAAAAAGCCTGCCAAGAAACCTTTGCCGAATTTGAAAAAATTGTAGGTTTTCAATACTTGCGAGGCATGCATTTAAACGACGCCAAAAGCGAATTTGCCAGCCATGTCGATCGTCATTATAGCCTAGGCAAAGGCAATATTGGCGAAGCTGCCTTTAAATATATTATGCAAGATCCAAAAATTGACGAAATTCCGCTTATTTTAGAAACCATTGATCCGGATATTTGGGCACAAGAAATTGCTTGGTTAAAGGAGCAAGTGAACTTATGATAAAAAAAGTATTCTACTTTTTTTGTATTTTTACTTTAGCTATGCCTAGTTTTTATAATTATGCAAAAAACCTTGAAAACAACACTTTGATAGAGTTTGATGGTAGTGGTTATCGGAAGGATATTCGAGTATATTCACTAGCACCTATTGATTATATTAAAGATGATCCTAACTTTATGTTTGTTTCATTATCTGATGATATTAAGTTATATGATGAAGAAAATAAGGAAAGTGTTTTTTTGATTCCAGAAGGCAAAAGAAAAAATTATAAAAAGAAAGAATATTTATTAACTGATTCGTATCGAGCTAAGTTCTTTTCTGAAGTGGGGATATCTGAAGACGATACTGTTTTTATTTATGATTATGATCAAAATTATTTAAAATCATTTCCTATTAATAGCTTAAAAGTTTTAGCTATTGTTAATCCTTATAAAGACGCAGATGATGGTCCTTTCCATTTATCTGATTATATGTTTGGTTTTAAATTAGATTCAAAAGGATTGAAAGATTATTCATATAGCAATCTTGTTTATATTGGTAAAGAAAATCCTTTTGTTCAAAAGCCCTTAACGCCTTTATTTTGGAACAAAATTGATGAAAAGGATTCTCCTGTTCTTGATGAAAATGATGACATTACCTCTTTAGCATTTGATGGCGACTTGAAAGATTTAAAAAAAGTGGATAGTTATTTGGCTCAAGCAAATGGTTTTCGTTTTTTTATAAAAAATTATACAATAAAAAATGAAAGTGCACTTTTCCATAGTGGTGAAATCATCGCAAGACATTTAATTATATTAGACTCTGACTCCAATATAATAACGAATGTGATTGACGGTATAATGGAAGGCGACATGTTTTACCCGTTAAATAACTTAAATAGCAAAGATGAGCCTATATATCAATGGACAGGTAAAATTTTAAAGAATGAACCACCTGTTGTATTTGGTTTTAAATCATCATCGTTTGCTTGTACTCCTGTTTTTCAATTTATGCACCCATTGCACGACTATTTTGTCCCAAGGTGTGATGCTCGGCACTGATATCCGATAAATTATTTTTATCTGAAAAACCGTAAAATCTCGTTCTTGAGAGGAAGAAGATATTAGAAGAAGATGTTAATAGAGTAAATTTTATGTAGGATTCTTTTTAAAAAGATTATCTATTTTTAGTATAGCTACAATAAGTATATAAATAACAAATTAGTTAAAATAAGGAATAGCGATTTGAATCAATCAGTATTGCCATTAACAGAGCTTAATAGTCCACCTTATTACCCAATTGAAGAAAGCCCTTTACCAGCTAGTTTCAGGCAGACTATGCAACAAAATTATGCGCAGCAATTAGTCATGTTAGCCGCAAAAGCAAAAAACGAAGCTGATGATAATGCGATTTGGAGCAGAAATTATCATTATGCTCATGAACGTAATGCAAAATTAAAAGCATGGACATCAGATACTCTTGATGATGTTTTTGCTTATTTAAATGGCGCTGAAAAAGAAGCCAGTTTAGATCTAAACAATAATAATCAATTTATTTGCCAAAACAATCTACTATTACTTACGTTGTACCGAGAATGTCTCCAAAAATTACCAGAATGCCATGTACAGCATTTATTACGGGCATATTATATTGAAACAAATATGCAAATTACCCATAATTTAGATTTACTTTTTGAAAAAGAGGAATAACTCCAGTAAGCAGATTTGCGACAATTTACTGACTTATTAGCCAGAATAATACCAAGCGAGCAAAAGGCAAAGCGATATATCGCAGATATTTTTAACGAAATTTTCTTTACCTTTTTAATTTGCTGAAGGTTATGCGGATTATATAGCCGTTGCGAACGCTTTAGACAGATTGAATCCAGAATGGATGGAGAAAGAACTATGAATAAAATAAATCAATTATCATCACAACAACTAATTACCGCCATATTTGAACCTGTAAAGCAATTGAATAAAGCCATGCCAGAACGTATTACTCAATATATTTTATATGGTGAAGACCCAAATGTGTTGGTTGATTTAAATCAGTTAAGCCAATCTTCAAACTCGACGAAAAATCTTTATGAATTACTTAGAAGACCTTGTGATTTGTATATCATTAGCCTTGATGACAAAGCGAATTCATCGGAAGATGCAAGAATAGCTTTTTACCAACGTTGGACTGATGAGTATTCTAATGAACAGATAACCCGTTTTGCCCGAGTTTTAGCCTCAGTTTGTAGCAATTTACACTTTATTAAACTCATTACTTCACAGGTACCATCTTGGTTTTTATATCTGCTATATGATGGTTTGATTACCACAATGACAGATTGTATTAACGAGGATCAACGACAAAATTGGTCAATTAAACAATTACAGCAATTGCTTGATGCTCAAGAGCCAGAATCAAGCCAGAAGTTACTAATGGCTATTTTTGATCGTCAAAATATTTCAATTAACTATCAGAGTTATTTCAGAAATTTCTTTATAATTAATGATTTATTACCTTATATTATTGAGCATATCGAGATTTTCAAACAATTACCCGAGCAAGGTATGGCGGTATTAGGGCAAGTTGAGCAATTAAAATATATCCAACAACATCCTGAGCTCCACACAATGATGATTGACTTTATTACTGTACAGTCATTAAATAGCTCAAAACAAGTTAGCCAGCTAGCAACGGAAATGCTACTTAGCTCTCCACGCGAAATAGTACAACCACATTTACAACGGTTATTAACCTCAGGTACCGTTAAACAACGTAGCAGTGCTGCGACATTGCAAGCTAGAATGTCATCTGATCCGACAATTTTACAACAAGCCTTAGCTAGCGAAACAAATAAAACCGTTATTACGACAATTGAAAGTGCACTGTCTCGGCTTGAAAGTGCCAATGCCGTTGAACAACAAGCAACGTTGGTCATTGCTGATTTCGAGCCAATACAAAATATTGATTTACCAATCAATGCTCGAGATATTTTGCAACAAAATTATGAAGAATATTTGATAGAATGTGAAAAAGCAGCGCAAAAAGAGGCTGAATATAATAAAAAATATTTAACAAATTGGACGACAGAAGCAGAAACATATAAAGCCTTAAAAGCGGTCACATCGAAAGATTTGGATGATATATATCACTATTTAAATGGTAAAATTGAACTTTCGGCATTATTTAAAAAAATAGATAATAGCTTCAGTACGTCATTTGTATTGGCTAAAAATAGGCTACAAAATTTACCTGAATGTACACTTTTTCATTTTTTGCGTGCGGCTAGATTGGCTGATAAGTATTCTGGCATTTATTATTTTCAACAATTATATGAAAAAAACGAATTTTTAAAAGACTTTGATCTTAGGCAGATAGCCTATGTATTAGCAAAACTTGATGATCCTGAACGTTCTCTCTATGCTATTGCTTTGCCATTTTTAACCACAGACACTTATCATGAGATCTATGAAAATGAGCCAAACAAATTATGGCCATTTTTTGCCGAACATGAATTTTTGCTTGATGAGGCGTTGGGATTTGCCCCAGCCAACGAAATCTGGTCGTATATCAATATAGATAAAGCGAGCGCTATAAAAATATTACAAACTTTTCCAACTTTGCCTGCTAAGTATGTTTCTTATCTATGTGAATTAGCCTTGGAAGAAAGCAAACAAATACGCTATACAGCGCAAGATGCTTTAAGTGTAATACCAAATATTCACAACCAAGTGGAGCAGGCGTTATCATCGGCTAAACAAGAAGTACGTATTGCGGCAGCTAATTGGCTTGCACAGTTAGGGCAAAAATCTTCGATTAAAGCGTTAAATGAGGCTTTACAAAAAGAAAAGCGTGAAACCGTACAAGCGTCATTATTAATTGCGCTTGAAAAAATTGGTGAAGATATTAGCCAGCAATTAACCACTAAAAAACTATTAGCTGATGCACAAAAAGGCTTAAAGGGTAAAAAACCTACTGATTTTGATTGGTTTGATGTAACGCTAATACCATCATTAACTTGGCAAAATGGAGAAGATGTCGAACCGCAAATTGTGCAATGGTGGGTATGGTTAGCTGTCAAGTTGAAAGAACCCGCTAACCCATTATTAGGCATTTATAGCCGTTTATTAAGTTTGTCAAGCCAACAACTATTAGGCGAATTTATTTTACAAAGTTTTATCAAACAAGATACTCGTAGACCAACAGTGGAAGAGGCTGAGGCACAAGCCAATTTATTGGCGGATAAGCGCTTACAACAATGTATCAAGTGGTATCAACAATATCCTCAATATTACCCAAGTTATGCCAATATCACTTTTGAACAAATATTTGAAGAGATAAAAAATGAAACACTTGCCGTCTATCTTGGATCGGCCATTAAAGCAAAAGGTCTATTAGCATTAACTCGTGGTATTGAAGGTCGTGTTGCGGTTTCACTAGTACGTAACTATATGAAAGATCATCAACAACGACGAGCACAAATTGAGGCCATGCTTGAACCACTTGCAAATAGTGATGATCCACTTATTACGCAACTCCTCTTATCGCTTGCACGCCGTTATCGTACCGCATCGATACAAGAAAAAGCACGATTATTGGTGGAAAATATTGCGAAGCGTAATGGTTGGACGACCGATGAACTCGCTGATCGCACCATTTCTACCGCAGGGTTAGATGATAATGGGGTGTTAACGCTCGATTATGGCGAACGAATTTTTACGGCGAGTTTCGATGATAAATTTAAATGGCATTTAAAAAATTCAGATGGTGATGAAATTAAAGCGTTACCTGAAGCACGTAAAAGTGAAGATGTAACGTTAGTGAAAGAAGCTAAAAAACAGTTTACTAACAGCAAAAAAGAGCTAACGCAATTACTCAATATGCAAATGACCCGTTTTTATGAAGCTATGTGCGCACAGCGCCATTGGCGAGTTGAGGATTGGCAAAAATACTTGCAACCCCATCCAATTGTGGGAAGGCTTGTTCAACGTTTAATTTGGCTTGAATTAGATGACAAAGGGCAAATTGTAAATAGCTTCAGGCCAACCGAAGATGGTAGCTTAATTACTACAGACGATGATGAAATTTCATTAAATCAAGTAAATAAAATTGCTGTTGCACATTCGGCATTGCTATCAAGTGATAACATAAAAGCATGGCAACATCATCTTAAAGACTACAAAGTCACGCAACTATTTGAGCAGTTTACACACTCATTACCCGATGTGAGTAAAGTTGAAAATAATATTATCAATGAATGCTTTGGCTGGTTAACTGATAGCTTTACCCTACGTGGCATTTTAACAAAATTGGGCTATAAACGTGATGCTGTTGAAGACGCAGGTTGTTTTTATGGCTACTATAAATATTTTGTTGGCCTTAATCTGTATATCAATATTGAATTTAGCGGCAGTATGGTACCTGAAGAAAATGTTCCTGTGGCACTTTTTAACCTTTATTTTAGTAAAAAACCCGGTTTAAAACACCGAGCAATTGAACTTAAGCAAGTGCCACCCGTATTGCTTGCAGAAGGCTATGCTGATTATATGGCTGTTGCTAAGGCCAGCAGTGGTTTTGATCCAAAATGGGAGCAGAAGCTATTATGGTAAAAAACGCACAAGCTATTCGTTTAAGTGCTGAACAACGTTATGCTGATGAGCTAAATACGCTACTTGAATTAGATAATGCAAACAATAAACCTCAAGGTTGGAACTTATCACCCAAATTAGTACGGCAATTTATTTTAGGTAATAAAGAGCTGGGCATTAGTCGTAAATTTTTTGGTGATGATCCGCTGGTCGATCGGGCAATTGTTTCTTTACTTGGTAAACAAGGTTTGATGTTAGTCGGTAAGCCGGGGACCGCTAAATCGATGTTGTCTGAATTGCTAGCGGCAGCAATTAGTGGCGATTCAAATCTGACTATTCAAGGTACGGCTGGCACCAGTGAAGATCATATCCGATATGCTTGGAATTACGCTTTACTATTAGCCGAAGGACCAACAGAGCGAGCATTAATCGGCTCGCCTATTTACCATGGTATGCAACAAGGTAAAATTGTTCGTTTTGAAGAGATCACGCGTTGCCCGCCCGAAATTCAAGATGTACTGGTATCATTAATGTCTGAAAAGCAAATGATGATCCCTGAAATGGGGCAAAGTGTAAAAATGAGTGCTAAGCCTGGATTTAATCTTATTGCTACGGCAAACTTGCACGATCGTGGTGTGCACGAAATGTCGGCTGCATTAAAACGTCGCTTTAATTTTGAAACGGTTAATCCTATTACAGATAAAAATTTCGAAATAGAATTAATTCAAACACAACTTAATCAGGAATTAGGCGAATTAAAATCACAAGTCATTGTCCCTATTGATGTCATTGAGCTGCTAGTGACCACATTTCAAGAGCTAAGACAAGGGCAAACGCAAAATGGCACTCACCTTAAAGTGCCTGATGCCGTGATGTCAACGGCTGAAGCTGTGAATATTGTGTATGCTTCAGCATTAGATGCTTATTATTTTGGTGATGGCACACTAAATGGGGGGCAGATTGCCAAACAACTGATAGGTGTTGTTTTAAAAGATAATGCTGACGATATCAAACGAATTCAATTTTATATGGATAATGTGGTGCGTGAACGGGCTAAACATTCATCGCAATGGCACTCGTTTTATCAGGTATCTAAACATTTTTGGAAATAATTAATCAATAATGATAATGAGCCGATCACAATTACCACAACGCCTACAACATGCTTTAATAGGTAAAGATGCTTTGCAACAACAGCAGATCTATTTTGCGCCTGTACGTCATCATAGTCCTGCTTGTAGCTATGCTGTTAGGCAACTGATTAACCAAATTAAACCTACCCATGTTTTAATTGAAGCGCCTGCGAGCTTTTCATCCATACTCGATGAATTATTACATCACGAAACTGAGCCACCTATAGCCATACTTTGTCAAGCTGATATCCAAATAGCAAAATACCTAAATAATGAAGAACAGGCGATAGGTAACGAGCAAGATAACGAAAAAGATAACGATAATGAATTGCTATCAGCAACGGAATTGATTACGCGCACCGCATTTTACCCATTTTGTAGTTATTCACCTGAATGGCAAGCAATGCAATTGGCAAAAAAATACCATGCCAATATTCAATTTATTGATCTACCTTGGGCTGAGCAAGCTGTTCAAGAAATGATGCCAAAGCATGATGCATCATTGTTATGTGAAACCTATTTGAAACACAGTGAATATATTACGCAATTAGCTAGAAAATTACACTGTCGTGATCATGATGAAGTTTGGGAACATTTGTTTGAATTACGTGATTTTGCTGATATTGCTAACTGGCGCACTTTTTTTGAAGATACTTTCATTTGGTGTGCCATGGCAAGGCTAGAGTATACTGCTTCATCGCTTGAATTAGAAGGCTCTAGCCAACGAGAACAGCATATGATAACGGCAATTAGGCAATTAAAACAGTCCATGCCAGAGGCAAAAATTGTCGTTGTCACAGGAGGATTTCACACTTTAGCGCTATATGAGGGATTGGCGAACGCAAAACTCATTGTACCGAACAAAGCAAAAATTAATAAAGTAAATCAACAGCGCGAGGCGAAACAATGGCAAAATAAAAATGATGGTGATCGAACTTGGCTTATTCGTTATAGTTTTGAGCGCCTTGATGCATTAAACGGCTATTTTGCCGGTATGCCTTCTCCTGCTTATTATCAAGAAGTGTGGCAGTCAATGCTAACTTATGAACAAAATTATGAACAAAATCAATCACAAACCACACAAGATCACCGACAAGCACAAGCCTTACAATTTTTATCAAATATTGTGCAGCAATTACGAAAACAGCAAAGTGTTGATAATGGTGCCAATAATGAAATTGGCTTGGTACCCTTAAAATCTGCGATTGAACAAACCTATTTATTAGCCGAGTTACGAGGGCATTGTGGTCCAGGACGATATGATTTACTTGATGGTATACAGTCAGCCTTTATCAAGGGTAGCATTCATGATGTGCGTGGAGAATTTTGGCAAATAATTCATCGTACTTTATCGGGCGACCAATTTGGCAAAATCCCAAGTAACATTGCTTCACCGCCGTTAGTCAATGAGGTTTACGCAATGCTCAAAAAGTATCGTTTTAAATTAGACGATACATTACCTAAAATTGCACATATTGATATTTACCGTAAACCTGAACATCGGCAACGGAGCCGTTTTTTACATCTGCTGGCTTTTTTAGATGTTGGCTTTGCCCAGCGCCTTGATGGCCCCAATTACCAGTATGGAACACGGTTAACCATCATGTTTGAAGATTGGCAATACCAATGGACACCAATGGTTGAAGCCAAGTTAATTGAGCTATCACAACAAGGCACTCGGTTAGAACACATCGCTTTACAAAAACTACATCTATTGATGGAGTCATTAACCGAAGATGGCATAACCCAACCTTGCCAACTTGTTGTTCAAATTATGCTAAAAGCGGCTTTAATGGGATTTCCATCCTATTTTACAACGTTATTGACAAAGCTATCAAAATACTTAGATACGGACAATACATTGTCATCATTAGTTGATTGTGGGCATCGATTACTTTATTTATGGCAGGGGCGTGATTTTTTAGCGCTTAATGATAGTGCCACTTTGTTAGCTTTATTAGCTAAAGTACCAAGGCAAGCTTTTTTCTTACTAGATACATTAAAGCAATCAGATGAGCAACAACAGCAAGAAAATTTCAATACATTATTATCACTTAGAGATCTACTCAATAATTTACCTGAGCAACTTAACTCGAAAAAGCTTAAGCAGGATTTTTATTTTAATTTACAACGTTTACAGCCTTTATTAACCCAAGCGCCACTAATTCGTGGTGCCATTGATAGTCTCTGCTACCTAGATTCGCAAATTAGCCAATCAGAACTTGATGAAAAAATAAAAATTGCTTTTGATTTAGGTGCTCAATATGAACAGGTAAGTAGTTATTTAACTGGCTTGATTCAATGTTCACCAGAATTACTTATTCAATCGTCGCAACTGCTAATGAGCCTTGATGAATTGTTGGTACATTGGGATCAAGAAAAATTTATACAAATACTGCCTGATTTACGATATGCCTTTGCAAAGTTGACGCCGAAACAAAATGCGACAATTGCTGAAAAAATTGCTAAAAAATATCATATTAAAAAGCAGAGCATGGACTTTGAACAATATAAATTTAGTGATGACGACTTACAAAAAACACTCGCTTTAGAATTTGCTATTTGCCAGTATATTAATCAACAACAACTCCAAGATTGGTTTAAACGGTAAGGTATAAACATGAATAATAATAAACCAATAATCGATACTCAAACCGTTAATCATATTAAACGATGGCGGTTGATTTTAGGTAAATATGCTGATCATCACCTTAATCAAATAGCATTCGATCAAAATGATCTTAGGTTAGCACAATTATTAGATTTCCTTTATCGGCATGAATACCGTCAACGAGGGTTAAACGTGGATGAACAAGATCACACAAAGCACAAAGGGAAGGGCGGTAGCAATCATCATTCTGTGTTTAACACCATTAATTGGTTAAATAAAACGCGAAAACTATTTCCTAAAAGCACTTTTGAACGAATGCAACAGCAGGCAATAGAACGTTATCAATTACACGAGATCTTAAACGATCCTAGCGTTATTAATGCGTTAGAACCCAATATGAATTCGCTGCATTTATTAATGAATTTTCGGGGGCAATTAAAAAAAGAGGTTTATTTGGCAGTAAAAGAATTGATTCAAAGGGTTGTTGATCAGATCTTACAAAAAATTAAACCCAATTTTATTAATGCGATAAGCGGTAAAAAACATCGATTTCGACCTTCCCAAATACGTTGTAGCCAAAACTTCGATTGGCGAGCTACAATGAAAGCCAACTTAAAACATTTTGATCAAAACAACCAGCGACTGATGATTGAAAATGTCATTTTCAACTCGCGAATGAATAGGCATTTACCTTGGGATATTATTTTATGTGTTGATCAAAGTGCATCAATGAATAACTCAATTATCTATTCTGCGGTTTGTGCAAGTATTTTGGCGAAATTACCTACAATTAATTTGCACTTGTTTGTTTTTGACACGCAAATTGTTGATCTTACTCATTTAGCTCACGATCCTGTTGAAGTGCTTATGAGCGTTCAGTTAGGTGGCGGAACAAATATTGCAAAAGTGCTTAATTATGCTGAACAAAAAGTCAAAACCCCGCATCGAACTATTATGGTATTGATTAGTGATTTTTGCGAAGGGGGATCACTCATTGAACTTTATACCACCGTGTCAAGGATGAATAGTAACCGCATTAAAATGTTAGGATTAGCCGCATTAGACGACAATGCCGAGCCGGTTTATGATTTGCAAATCTCACAGCAATTAGCTAATCGAGGTATGCAAATTGCTGCATTAACGCCTGAACATTTTGCTACTTGGTTAGCGGAGGTTATGTAATGAGTTGGCAGCAAATTTATTTAAATTATGATCAAGACGCTTTAGCGCTTTATGCTAACATTGGTTTAATTCGCCGCGCTCGTAAAGATATTGAGGCAAATAAAATTGAATTTATTCAGCAAGAAAATAATAATGTTTTGCAATTCAATGCTGATGGACAACAAGTTTGTTTGCCTGCACAAGGGATTCAAGCTGCTAGTTGCAGTTGCCCAGCGCATGGGCATTGTAAGCATATCATATCGGCTGTTTTATGGTTGCAAGCGCATAATTCGGAGCATGGTTTAGCGAATGGTTCAGCAAATAGTTTAGCAAATAGTTTAGCAAATAGTTCAGCAAATAACTCAGTACCAGAAGAAACCCCCTCTCATTGCACTAAACAAGATGATAAAAGCCCAATAAAACCATTAACGCCATTAGATGATTTGAATAAAGTTAATAATCAGGCTAAACAAGATCAGATTAAGCCAATCACGCCTTTAACTAACGTGTTAACTGAATTATTATCATTAGATGCCAGCAAGCTTTTAAAAAAAGCAGGTAAAGCGAACACACTGACGGCTTATGAACTTGTATGCAATTGGCAAAACAATAATTTACTGACAATTCAATACCAACAATCGCAACAATCGCAACTACGTATTACGGTACCTGAAAGTTCTGAACCTATTATTTATATAGCAGGAACAGGTTTTGATGGGATGATCTCAGCACTTCCCATAAAACAAAAAATGGCCGTGCATTTAGCCATTATTGCTTATCTTTTTGAACAAAATAATCAAGCATGGCAATGGCCAGTAACCGTAGATCAGATAAAAAATGAGACTCAACTACTTTCACTTGAAGAAATTACCCTCATAAAACAGATTCAAACATATATTTATAAGCTTATTTATCAAGGCTTATCTCATATTAGTCATAATCAACTATCGCATTTACAATTATTTAATATATCAGCCAAAACACAAAATTTACCGCGGTTGGCGGCAATGCTTAGGCAACTATGTCAATTGGTTGAGTTACTGGCTAACCGCCATTTTACCGTTGAAGAACAAGATATTTTACTGTTTTTGGGGCAGATAAAAGCTTATACCGAAATGCTATTACATAATCAAGGTGAACCGCTTAGCAAATTGCGAGGTAAGATAACGCGCCAATATAAAACAACAGAGCAAGCACTTGACTTATTACCATTAGGGGGACGTTGGTGGCAAAGTAGAACAGGAGCCGTTGGTGCGACATTTTACTTTTGGGATATAAAACAACAACAATACCAAGAAACGACATTAGCCAGATCTGATAAAAATAATATCAATTTTAACCGTGTAACAATTTGGAACAGTATGTCGATATGGCAAACATCCCCTGATAGGTTAATGCAAAATGCCATAACACTTCACCACCCACGTATATCCCAAGATGGCGAGTTAGCCAGTAGTGGTTCGACCGCTACGTTACAACAAAACGGGTGGAATGATGAAAATTATCTTAAATTTAAAGCAACTACAGGCTTCCAAAATTGGCCAGTATTAAATGGTTATTTGCAAAATAGCCATTTGGATGACGTTCTTTTTAATGAGGTAGTATTTGTTCATATACAAAATAACGATAAGCCGTATTTTGATGAAATTAGGCAAAGTTTAGTTTGGTGCGTAAAAGATGCCGAGAAAAACCAGTTATTTTTACGGCTGTTTTGGGATGAATATAGAAAATCACGCATTGAGGTTTTACGTAGTTTTCTAGAAACACAAAATCAGCCTTTAACCATATTAGTGAAAGCCGTAAAAAACGAGAGTTTTTTAGATTTAGAACCTTTCGCTTTACTTTATAAAGCACAAAAAACAAATGAAATAAAAACCTTAAATCTTGATTTTGAAGATTCTTGGCGCCGAAGAAAAACCGCAGTGGCCGAACACATGTTTCTCTCAAATACTTATACAATGCGAAAAATGCAGTTAAGCGAAAATAATTACACTAAAGATTCGCTTTCAACTTTTATTATTCAGCCTCTATTAACAATACTTGAAAGTGTGACTTGTTCAGGACGACTTGAATTATTTATCGATCAAAAACAGCAATTGAAAGCAATTCAACATGATTGTGACACTTTAGGATTAAACTCGTTAAGTTTAGTGTTAAACAAAATCCTTAGCAATCAACTCATCTCGATAACGCATCTATTACAAGCGGTTTATTTATGTTATCTATTAAAAAAAATGCATTATCAATTACCTATACAGCTTATTAAGCCGAATTGTTAGCTTAAAAATCTTTCAGAAAAGCTATTGATTTTATTGAAGTTTTTTTGTGATGCAATTGCTTTCTCATCCTAAATCATTCTAAAGTCGTTAAAATGGTTTTTATTGATGCCAAAATGAATCGCCAATGCATTAATCGTAAAAATGATTAAACTCTATAAAAAGTAAAAGTGGTGATTCAATCTGATAAATTAATCAATCGTTTTTTAGTAAGTAAAGAAATAATGAAAAACGTTATAAGAAAATTCGCCTTGCCTTAGTGTAACCTTGCTTTAGTATAACTTAGCTTTTTAGGCTACCAGCCAGAGCGATTAACTCTGGCAGAATATCTAAAATTAACACCAATTGTTGCATAACTAACAAATCATTATTGGCTAGATTATCATTGAACGAGAGCGTTTCAATATAATCTGTGGTCGATTTTTTTATTAATTGATATTTTTCATCCAGTTTTTTATCTGTTAACAGATTGATAATATACACTGATAGATCGTCAAACAGTTCAAGTGTGTGGGGCGAAATCCCTTTATCTCGGTGTGCGCCTAAGGTAGAAAGATAACTAATCAATGTATGATTAAGGGTTAATAAACGAAATCCTTGATCAATAACTATTGGATTCATATGAGGCTCTTTTGTCATCAAACTAATTAAAGATGATAAATCGGCATTGCTATCATGAGCGGCTCGCCTTGCTAATCGATATTGCGGATCGTTGGTTTTTCCTGATAAGTACTGGCTACCAATTAGCGCTAAATAATGGCTGTCATCATGACAAACTCGATCAATCAATTTTGGTAAGTTTCTAAATTTCCAATCAGGCCAAATAAAACTGACGGCAAACCACGCAATAAAACACCCTATTAAGGTGGCAATAATGCGTGAAATAGCCACCGAAATGCTACTTTCACCAATCAGGCTAAAGCTAAAAAATACTAACAATGTAATAAAGGCGGTGGCGTAAGCATATTGTGAATTTTTAAATAAAAAGAATAACCAACCAGTAATGATAATTAACACTAACTGCTCTTCAACGCTAGGAAATAAATAAGTAAGAGGAATGCCAATAATAATACCTAATAGAGTGCCGATTACACGTAATTTTAATCGGTGTTTTGTCGTTGAGTAATTAGGTTGGCAAACAAATAGGCTGGTTAAGATAATCCAATAGCCATGAGTAAGTTGGAAAAAGGAAAGTACCATATAGCCAACAAATAGGACAAGGCTCATACGAATTGCGTGGCGAAATAATGCTGATTTAATCGTCAAATTACGTTTGATTTTGCTAAAAATATCATGAAAGCTCGTTAGCTCTTCGTCAACTAGCTGATTATCTTCTTGTTCTTTTGATAGATGTTGTTCAGTATCAATATTGGCTAATAATAGATCAATAGATAGTAAGTTTTGATATAAGCTTTGCAAAGATTTAACCAATAATGCATTGTTTTTATCACGAATTTGATATTGTTTGATAGCTTCTTCAAGGTACGAAAAGTAATGCACAAACAGGGGATCGTGCTGATAAGTTTGATTTAGCTTAATTGACACAGCTAACTTAGTGCAAGCTTTGCCTTGCAAATTTAAAATACGTGCAAACCGAAACAAAATATCGCTATGCTTAAAATGCTGGCTTAAGATTTGATAATTGCTATGTGACGAGCTAGCCCGCTCATGAATATCTTGTGCGACAAAATAATAGTTAAGCATCTTTTTGACAGAAGATTGCCCTCTGTAACTCTTTAGTCGATTAAACAGTGTGCTTTTGGTTTGATTAAAAGCATTAATCAACTGATTATTGCTATCGGCCAGTTGTTGTGTTTGTTTGATAAAATGATTGGTTTCATCGGGATCAAACATTGCCGCTTTATCATCAAGATATTGCGCCAACTTTAAAAAACAGTAAGATAAACCTTGTTGTGTTGTCCGAATTGGTTGAATAATTGATTCAATAAACGAAACAATACTATACCAAAGTGTTCCTAACAATAAAAAACAGGGTAATGTATAGTTGTCTGTATATAAATTATGCCCAAGCATGGTATAGGCAGCAATCAAAAGTGACCCAAAAGCAATAACACCATAACGTTGCCCAAGCGCACCCAGCATAATAAAAATAAACGTTGAAGACATCAGCCCCACAATAAACAATGCCGGGTAATCAAATAACCACTCGACCGAAAAAGTCGCAATAGAAAAACAGAACAATGTCAGTATGATATTAATACAGCGACTTAATGGGCGGGTGTCGATTTCAGTTAAACCTGCCGCGACAACGCCAAGAGTCAGTGGAATAACCAGCGAAGTGTGTCCTAAATACCAGGGAACCAACGTCGATCCCGTTAAACTAATTAACATTCGAAGACTAAAAAGAAGATTACTGCTGTAAAAGACTTTACGTAAAGTCAAAATGAATGCGTGCACGGTGTATACGGTTTAGTGTGAGTTGAAACGATGGTAGCTAGCATACTATATTGTCGGGATTTGTGGAAGGGTAGGCAAAAATTGTCATCCTTTATAAGGTAAAAATAAAAAATTAAATAAAATCAATTGGTTTTCTGACTGGTTTTTCATCAAAAAAATTCGTCCATTTTTACCATTACTAAGCGGCTGTTGTTTTTTTTGACGCAATAATATGCTAAGAATCAATCATATCTAAAAGTCGCAATAAAAACTTTCATTTAAAATAGTGGAGCTAAAACGCTTTAACCTAGTTATTTTAAAAGTCACTCCATCCATTAAAAAATTTACAAAAAACTGACAAAAAAACGTGCTAAATATTTTTGAAAAGTAACAATTTCAATTATTGAAAAACAATCTCATCAAGTAAGTGGTAAACCAGAAAAATAAAAAAAGGTTTGTGTGGTAAGTGAAATGTGATGCTGTATTATTTTGGGCGTCAATGCTGGTAGCCCTATGCCTTGATTGCTACCGCCTTTTTCTAAATCGTCAATTCAGTTAAGAATTTGTGGTCGATATTTTGCTGGTATGTTTACTCCCTTTTATATTTTTTGGAAAAAACGCCAAGAAAAAAATTCAATAAAATCAATGGTTTTTCTGAATGATTTTTTAGGCTGACAAAGGTTTATTTTAAGGTTTGTGGGGTTTTAGGTGTTTTAAGTTTTGTCAGTAAAGTGTGTTATTAGTGAAAACCTCTGAAGCGTTAATCTCTTAAACGTATCCCATAAAATCGAATAGAATAATGCGATTTCCCACAAAGCCAATTCTTAAAAGTCGTTACGCCATTCATTATTAATAATTAAACAAAAAAAAACAAAAAATTAACAAAAAGGTAGCAAAAAAAATTTTAGTGGTTATAATTTCGCGGTTTAAAAACTAAACTAGACAGTGATATTACACGCAGAAAAAAATTAAAATAAAACAAAAATCACGAGATGGGTGAAATGTAATGCAGTATTATTTTAGACACTGGATGTCCTATATCTTAACTTTTGTAGCTAGTTCCAAAAATTGCTTTTATGCACGCAACTTAATTAAATTCACAAAGCTGTCTTTTTCGTTAAAGAAAAAATTGCTACCGCCACGCTTCTTGTTGCCGTTGTTGCTATTATGTTCATTGGATGTGCAGGCATTATCTGCGCAAAGCACAAAAGTAATACAAGGTAGTGCGCCGTATTTTACGTATGATGGTGGGCAAACGAAGATCTCAACCACCGAGGAATTATTAAGTATTAAGCTATCAGACGGTCAAATTATCACACCACAAAAAAATCCGTCAAGCCCAACAAATCCCATTGAGTTACCGCAACTGGGTGATAGTTTTAGTGATATTACTATGCTCGTTCCAGTGGACGTGAATTCAATAGCGCTAAATGCATTACTCGGCCCGCCATATCATTATTGGGGGGATGATGATGGCGACGGTCAAGACGCTAATGGGGCTAGCGCAACAGGGACTTTAACGGTTGATATCACCGATAAAGATGATAATGCCGTGAATCGTAATACGGTATTAAATATATGTGATGCACCTTATAAAGTAGTATTAACAAGCAGTGACGGTAGCTTAAGTACACGTTATGGCATGCCCAATAATAGTACATTTGATAGTGGTAGTGCTGTTTACTATATCAAACCAAAGGGATCAACCCGCTGTCATTATGATGATATCAAATACGTAAGGCCAAATTTATTGCATCATAATTTTGCACCAAAAGGTGCATTAGGCATTTTTGAGACTGTTGGTCATTCTTATCAGTTTGCGCTTTGGGGCAACCTGCACACGGACAATGATAGAGGCGGATTTTTAGTCCAATCAACTAAGTTGGCTACCTATGAACAAAATTTTCCGACAACAGGCGCTAATGGGCTGTATTTTTATTTAGATATGGATGATGACGTAAACCCAAGCGAATTAAGTTGGCCTTCGGTAAGTCAGGGGGGGATAACCGCTAGCATGACAGTAGAGCCGCCAAAACCATCAGTCGGTGACGGTTATCATTTTGAGCGTTTAGGCGGGGTAAAGGTCACCCTTACAGGGCCTACGGTAACGGCAGCTCAAAGACAATCTAGCAATCCAGGGACAATAGCTAAGCCAACTTTACCGCAACTATTTGTACTAAAGGGTTATGATAAAAGTAATAATGTGGTAATCAAATATGGATTTGTGTTGAAGCAGTGGTTTGTTCATCGTGGTACAAAAAGGGCTTCCTATTCTGACTCATTAGCATGGTGTAATAGTTTGGGGTATCGTCAAGTAAAAATTAAGGATATAACCAATGCCAAGTGCGGTTTAGATGACCGTTTTCCTTGTGTAAATGGCATCAATGGGGCGGTGCCAACATCAAACTCTTGGTTTCGCCAACGTAGAATCGATGCTGGCTTTAGTACGGAGTGGGGCGATGTTAGTTCTTACATTGGTTCTAGTTTTTTCAACGATAACTACGATTGGCATTGGACTAGTGACGTTTTCGATAGAAGCAGCCATTTTGTGGTAAGTCCAGCGGAAGCTACTGTTTATTCCCACTGGGATGGCGGCAATTGGTATTCCTTGTGCACTTATCCCTAGCGTTGGGCATTGATAAAAATTCTAAGTTTGCAAAAAGCAATATAAAATTCGGTTAAGCAAAGTCAGTAAAGCGCCAAACGTTCTGTAGTCAGGTGGCGCTTTAGTTAATTACCCCCCCAGTTAAGCGCTTTTGTAGTAGCAAGAAAAGGGATTGTTAATCAAATGACTAACTGTCATATTATGGCTAAAAAATAACGTTAAAAACCTCACATAAAAACTTAAAAATCAAGAATAAAAACATTAATAAAATCAATAGGTTTTCTGACTAATTTTTGATGATAAAACGTATTAATCTTTTGTTAGCTTAAAAATTATTTTGCTATTTTTTACTAATGAGAAGTAAGTCTTAAAATGATACGATTAATCATAAGCAGATGCTATTTATTGCTCCTTGTTTGTTTTAAAAATATGCATTAAACAATGGGGATTTAAGATAGCAGTGGGAACAATATCCATTGTACGTTAAAATAGTCAGTATTATTACGAAAAATGATAAAGGAAATCGTATGACCACTGAAATGACAACGCTCGATAAAATCAAAAAACAAATTGCCGATAATCCGATTATTCTCTATATGAAAGGTTCGCCAAAATTACCAAGTTGTGGTTTTTCGGCACAGGCGGTGCAGGTTTTATCACAATGTGGAGAGCCATTTGCCTATGTTGATATTTTGCAAAACCCAGATATTCGTGCCGAATTACCTAAATTTGCTAATTGGCCAACGTTCCCGCAATTATGGGTTGAAGGCGAATTAGTGGGAGGGTGCGATATCTTACTAGAAATGTTTCAAGCTGGCGAGTTGCAAACACTTATTCAACAAACTGCCGAAAAACATAAACCTTAATTTTTAAATAGCATTAAGCGTGCAGATTATAAGCGCGCTTTTTAATCGGTAATTTTTTGTTATTGTGTTTATGAATGCTTCGTGTTACTAAGTATTTTCTCAATCCATGATTGATGTTACTTCTCTATCATCTATGGCTGTTAAAGGCCATCCACCTAATGTTTTAAGTCGATTGACGATTTTGCAAAAGAGTATCGCAGTTTTTTGCGTGTCGTATAATGCGCTATGAGCTTGTTTGTGATCAAATTCGATTTGTGCTACTTGACATGCTTTGGCCAGTACGGTTTGCCCAAAAATTAAGCCACTTAGTGATGCCGTATCGAAGGTGGCAAATGGGTGGAATGGATTACGTTTGATATTTGAGCGTTCAGCGGCAGCCATTAAAAAACTGTGATCAAAGTGTGCGTTGTGTGCCACAATGACTGCGCGGGTACATTCGTTATTTTTTATGCCGGCTCTAACCAATTTGAATATTTCGTCTAAAGCGTGCTTTTCATCTACCGCTGAGCGTAAAGGGTTAGTCGGATCGATTCCGTTAAAAGCCAGTGCTGTTGGCTCTAAAATCGCGTCGCTAAATGGATTAACATTAAATTGCAAGGATTGATCTGGCTCTAGCCAGCCGTCGGGTGTCATTTTTAAAGTAATAGCGGCAATTTCTAAAATAGCATTGAGTTTTGGATCAAACCCTGATGTTTCTATATCAATAACAACAGGATAAAACCCACGAAAGCGTTCACATAATTTGGCGTTTGGCACGTTAATCTATCTTAATTTGTCAAAAAAAGACTATTATGACAGCTTTTGATTATTTCGCCTAGCATTGGCATTGAGATTTGCTATTGAATAGTTAATTTTAATGCGCTTTTATTGTGGCAAGGATTGTAGCCATTTTGGCAAAATAGAGATTAAAACGAACAAGAAGATGCGCTGATTGATTAAAGTGATTATAATCAATCATCATCATATAAATGATCTTAAAACCGAGTGAATTATGCACAACTTTGAATTAGAAAAGATAATTAATAATGAACTACAAATTACCCGTTATCGTGATTATGCACCAAATGGATTGCAAGTGCAGGGGCGCGAACAGGTGCATAAGATTGTGACTGGCGTGACCGCGTGTCAGTTATTATTGGATAAAGCGGTTGAATTACAAGCTGATGCTATACTTGTGCACCATGGCTATTTTTGGAAAAGTGAACCACAAACCATTACAGGTATTAAATATAAACGGCTTAAAACACTATTAACGCATGATATTAATTTATACGGTTATCACTTGCCATTAGATGGACACTCCATTTTTGGTAATAATATTGAGTTAGCTAATTTGTTGGGGATTGCGGTCGATAAGCGTAATGATATCGCTGATCTGCTTTTTACTGGCACGTTAAACATGCCACTGACGGCGTTACAATTTAAACAACACCTAGAGCAAGTGTTACACAATAATCAGCGACAAGTGTTATTTTGTGGTGATAATGCACCAGCAGTAATTAATCGTATTGCGTGGTGTAGTGGTGGAGGGCAAGATTATATTGAGCAGGCAGCGCAAAATGGCGTGGATGCTTTTTTTACTGGCGAAGTTTCGGAACGCACTATTCATATTGCGCGCGAGTACGGCATTAATTTTTATGCTGCTGGGCATCACGCTACCGAGCGTTACGGCATTAAAAAATTAGGCGAATGGTTAGCTAATAATCATGGTGTTGAAGTTATTTTTATTGATATTGATAATCCGGCGTAACAAAAGTTGAATTTACTTTAGAAATATCGCATACTTGTTCGCAGATTTTTTATTCTTTACGTTGTGTTATAAACCAATAATATGAGAGGTCATTTTATGTTTACAGGAAGTTTGGTCGCACTTGTTACTCCGATGGATACAAAAGGAAATGTTGATCATGTAAGCTTAAAAAAATTGGTTGAATATCATATTGCTAATGGGACATCGGCTATTGTTTCGGTTGGGACAACAGGCGAATCGGCAACCCTTGATCATCACGAGCATATTGATGTTATTAAACGAACAATTGATTATGCTGACGGTCGTATAGCCATTATTGCGGGCACAGGGGCTAATGCAACTAAAGAGGCTATTGAATTAACTCATCGGGTTGAAAATATCGGTGTTGTAGGTTGTTTAACGGTTGCGCCTTATTATAACAAACCTACTCAAGAAGGTATGTATCAGCATTTTAAAGCCATTGCCGAAAGCACCGCTCTGCCTCAGATTTTATATAATGTGCCAGGTCGCACCAGTAGTGATATTAAACCTGAAACGGTTGGACGCTTGGCTAAAATCAAAAATATTGTTGCATTAAAAGATGCAACAGGCGATCTTTCTAGAGTCTATCCTACTCGTAAATTGGTTGGACCTGACTTTAAGTTACTTAGTGGTGATGATTCAACATTTTTGGATTTTATGATTTTAGGTGGTGATGGTGTTATTTCCGTTACCGCTAATGTTGCAGCTAAAGCTGTTGCAACTGTATGTCAACTTGCTGCCAATAACCAAATTCAAGAAGCCCGAACTTTAAATGATACCTTAATGGCTTTACATCATAATTTATTTATCGAACCGAACCCAACTCCAGTCAAATGGGCTTGTGCAAAATTAGGTTTAATGCAAGATGCAACAATTCGATTGCCAATGGTATCACTCAGTGCATCATCGATCCCCGCAGTTGAGCAAGCGTTAAAAGAAGCAAATTTACTCTAATTAGTGTTGTATAACCTTTATTTTAAAAAGTAGATATCTATGTTAAATCACACATTGAACAGAACTTTATTTAAAAACAAAGCCATTAAAAAAGTGGCTGTTTTAACCATTATGACTTCTTTATTTCTTGTTGGCTGTGGGAGCAATCAAAACTATAAGCGTGAAGTCGATGGAAATGAAGATTACCTTAAAGCGCCTACATTAAAACCGTTAATTATTCCTGATGGCATTTCTGTGCCAGCTGAAAGCGGTGAATTTTATGTTAATAATGCTGAACTTAGCGGTGATTTAGGCAAACGAGTGGATATCCGCCCACCCATTTTACCGATTCCGACTATTCAAGAAGCCTTTGCAATTTATAATAACGGCGCGGTGACGTTTAACGTGCCATTAAGTTATAACGTGTGGGAGCGTATCCCGAATAGTTTAAGCAAAAGAAATATCTCCATTGTTAGTCAAGATCATAATACGCTAAAAACTGGCAAAGCATTTATGGTACGTGCAGATGAAGATCAAACCGTTGAAGCGGCTTATTCATTCAAACGACAATTAGTGGGTGATACCGAAACGATAGTGATTTCAACGCTTTCGCTAACACGTGGGGCTGATGATTTAACTTCGCAGCCTATTGAAGTACAGCGTTATGTTGTTGGCTTATTTAATGGCATAATGGATGATGTTGCACCAGATTCATTGCGCGTTGTACCACCAAAAGCGCAAAGTGATGATGCTGCGAAAGACAAGACCGAGGGCAAGAAACCCGCAACAGCCGTGAGTGGTGAAAATCAATAATAAGTTTGGAATTTAAGGAGCGAATAGCTCCTTAATTCTTTATTGGCAATTTGATATAAGGTTATAAGCATGAAAAAGTTGGCTGAGCTTTATCGTGGTAAAGCAAAAACGGTATATACAACCGAAAACCCTGATTTATTAATCCTTGAGTTTCGCAATGATACATCGGCATTTGATGGTTTACGTATTGAACAGTTAGAACGTAAAGGAATGGTTAATAATAAATTTAACTATTTTATTATGACTCAATTGCGTGAAGCAGGTATTCCAACCCAAGTTGAAGCTTTACTATCAGATAATGAAGTGTTAGTTAAAAAGCTACAAATGGTACCTGTGGAATGCGTGGTGCGTAATCGTGCAGCGGGATCTTTAGTTAAACGTTTAGGTGTTGAGGAAGGCAAAGTTTTAAATCCTCCTACATTTGAATTATTTCTCAAAAACGATGCATTGCATGATCCAATGGTAAATGAATCGCATTGCAAAGCCTTTGGCTGGGCTAGTGAAGATCAATTAGTTAAAATGAAAGAGCTCAGTTTTAAAATTAACACAATTTTAACTGATTTATTTGATAAAGCGGGGCTAATATTGGTTGATTACAAGCTTGAGTTTGGCTTATTTAACAATGAAATTACCTTAGGTGACGAGTTTTCACCCGATGGTTGTCGTTTATGGGAAAAAGATACACTAAAAAAAATGGATAAAGATCGCTTTCGACAAGGTTTAGGTGGCGTAATTGAAGCCTATGAAGAAGTGGCAAAACGTATAGGTGTTCCTTTGTAATGTTTGCGCAGTTTGATATTTCTTTTTTTCTTCTTTTAGGGTTAGCCGCACTGTGTTATTTAACACATAATAACACAGTGACATTTGCAGTACTATTATTGTTATTATTTAAGCTAACGCCATTAGCTGTTTACTTTCCATTTTTAAATCAATATGGTTTAACTATCGGTATTGTTATTTTAACGGCAGCTATGATGGTGCCATTGGCGGATGGATCATTAAAGATTGGCGATCTTGCCAAATCGTTTACCTCTTGGCAATCTTTATTGGCAATCTTTGTGGGTATTTTGGTATCGTGGCTTGGTACCCGTGGTGTATCGCTAATGGGAGCACACCCAACCATTATTAATGGCTTAATTATTGGCACATTAGTTGGTGTGGCTTTTTTCAAAGGCATTCCTGTTGGTCCGTTGATTGCGGCTGGTTTGTTGTCGTTATTGATTGGAAAAAGTTAGTCTATGTGCAACGCCAACAGCACAAGAACGCTATGGGTGTTACAGGGTGAAACTAGGCAATTATTTGCACAACTTAGTCATATTATCGGTAATTATGCTGGAGATTGGCTAACGATCACCTCGCAGACTAATTGGCCAAATGAATTTGTTTCCAATATGCTTTCCCCTAACCAAACTAAAAAGTTATTAGGGCGCCAATTTCGACATGCTATATTTGATGCAACAGCAGGGTTCAACCTTGATGCCTTTGCTATGCTGGTTGGCACGCTCGTTAAAGGTAGTATGCTAGTTTTGTTATTACCTAACGACTTATCCCGTTGGCACGATCAGGACAGCTTGCGTTGGAACGAAAATCCAACCGCTATTACTGTGCCTAATTTTATTGCGCATTTAATGCAGACCTTGGCGGAATGTGGTTTATCCTCTAATTGCAGATATTTTTCCAAACCAGCGACATTCTCGATCCCATCTTTACCTGTTATTACCGATAATTATTGCGATTTAACCGAACAACAAAACACGTTAAAGCAATTGTTAAACAGCAATAAGCTCATTAATGTCGTAGTTGCCAAACGTGGGCGAGGCAAATCAGCATTAGCTGGGCAGTTTAGTCATTATCGGCGTTGCATTGTTACTGCACCCAATAAATCAGCATTAACTACCTTTTTTACTTTTGCTAAGCCGAATACCCTCTTTTTTGCTCCTGATGAATTAATTGCATGTTCTCATAATAATTTTGCGGATTATTTGATTATTGACGAAGCTGCAATGATCCCTTTGCCAATGCTAAAAAAATTGCTACAACAGGCAATTGCCAATAATAGCAGAGTGTTGTTAACTACTACAGCTGAAGGCTATGAAGGTACTGGGCAGGGCTTTTTGTTGAAATTGTTGTTAGACAATTCATGTCAATATTTCTACCTACACACACCCATTCGTTGGCATGCAGGTGATAAGTTGGAGCAATTTAGTGATCGGTTGTTGCTAAATGGTTTATTAGAGCAAAAGGCTGGCTCCGAGCTCAATGTATTATTAGCACAATATTCGAAGGTTGAACGCAATGATATTAACACATTAAGATCTATCTTTTATTTATTAAAAATCGCGCATTATCAAACCACATTAACTGATTTAAGGCGCTTGTTTGACGCACAAAACTTGTCGGTTTGGCAGGCGACAATCGGCAATGAGCAAGTTGCTGCGGCACTCGCCGTTGATGAAGGCAACTTGCCCGATAGTCTGATCAATGAAGTGTGGAAAGGAACTCGCCGACCTAAAGGCAATTTAGTTGCGCAATCGCTTGTTGCACATGCGGGAGAACGGTTGGCAGCTAAATTGCGTTCGGTTAGAATTAACCGCATTGCGGTGCTAAACACCTATCGGCGCAAACATATTGCTAGCCAACTTATACACACCCTATTTGATCATGCTAAAACACAGCATAATGATTTTTTGTCAGTTAGTTTTGCTTATAGCCCGACTAATTATCAATTTTGGACCGCTTGTGGATTTGTTTTGGTTCACGTTAGTAGCCATAAACAGGCAAGTAGTGGCAGTTATTCTGTTATGGCGCTTAAACCACTAACCGAATCTGGATTGCATTTAACCATTAAGCTAGAGCAGAAACTACAGCGCAATGCATACTGGCTTAAAGATATCATCGATTTGCCTTTCAGCGAGATGATCACAAAAGACAGTAATGTCATGCTTTCACAAGATTTAGATGCGCAAGATTTAGATGAACTGGCTGGATTTGTTTACTATCACCGACCGTTTGAAGCGACTTATGCGGCGCTGTGCCGATTGAATCACTATAATCAAACCCACCAGCAACCATTATCAATGCAGATATTGTCAGCATTGATAAAAAACAAAAATAATCAACCATTGATCGTGAATTTATATCAACTTGCGGGTAAATCAGCGCTAATGCAGGCTATTAAGCACGAGGTCAAAACATGGTTGGAAAAGTAAGGCAATAGTGTGATTTTTAACAAAATACCCAATAAAGTTAGCTGATCATTATTGCAGGTTGCCATGAGGTATGTTTACAATGATCATCATGTTTCAATTTAGTTTTTTTAACTCAATTCGTTTTTATTAAAAAGGAATCGAATGTGACGCATAATAATTTAGAAATCCGATCGCAACATCGGTATTCACAAACCAATCAACCAAAAAATCAACCAACAACAGGTATTGAATATTTTTTTAAAGGATGGTCATTGGCGTTTAGCCCAGGTATTAAGCGATTTGTTTTTTTACCCATAATCGCCAATGTTGTGGTTATGTCGATATTATTTTATTGGTTTTTTCATACCATCTCGGGCATGGTCGATTGGGGGTTATCGTATATGCCAAGTTGGTTACATTGGTTAGGGTATATCCTCATTTTAATGGTCATTTTGATGTTAGTTATCCTATTTTGTTATTTCTTTAGCACTATAACTAATATCATTGCCGCACCGTTTAACGGTTTATTGGCCGAACAGGTTGAGGCACAGTTAACGGGTATTCCTGCTCCTGATACATCGTGGATTAGTATCATTAAAGATCTACCACGTATTTTTGGCAGAGAACTACACAAACTCGCCAATTATCTATTATGGGCAATCCCCATATTGTTAACTTATTTTATTCCTGTTATTGGACAATCAATAACGCCTGTGGTTTGGTTTTTATTTACTGCTTGGCAAATTAATATTCAGTATGCTGATTATGCCTTTGATAACCATAAAATAACTTTTCAGCGGATGAGTGAGTTACTTAAACAAGATCGGGGTGATAATTTAGCTTTTGGCATATTAGTCAGCTTTTTTACTATGGTACCGGTGCTTAATTTAATTATTATGCCTATTGCTGTGTGTGGCGCAACAGCAATGTGGGTTGATCGCTATCGTCATCAAGCACTATTTGATAGTAGTGCCCAAGATTTTCGCTAAGGCACGTGTTACTTTTTGTTAGTTGAATTTTTTGATGGCTAATCGTCGTCGTCATCTTGATAAGGGATAGGTTTTATCCCTTTCTTTTTTTCAAGATACGCTTTGTAACTTAGCCGATTCAGTGCTTTAATAGCATTAATAAAAATCCCAATTAAAATCACCACAATCATCCACCAGTAATCTTTTAACCACTCCATGCTATTTCCTTTTAAACTAATTGGATAACGACACAATGATAGCTATGTTAGCAATAATTTTTCTAAAATACGGTGATAAATCGCAGTTAAGGTAATAATATCTTGGCAATTAGCGTTTTCATTGACTTTGTGTATAGTTTTATTAAGTACTCCAAGTTCAATAACTTGGCATCCCATTTGAGCAATAAAACGCCCGTCCGATGTGCCGCCACTGGTCGATAGTTTAGTGTCAATATTGGTAAATTCTTTAATGGCACTAACCGCTGCATTAGTTAAATCGCCTTGTGGGGTTAAAAATGGGTGCCCTGATAATCGCCAATTTAATGTATAATTTAAATTATGCTTTTGTAAGATCTGCTCTACGCGTGTTTTAATTGCCGTGTCAGTCAATTCACTACTATAACGAAAGTTAAATTGTACACTCAGATCGCCAGGTACAACATTTTCAGCGCCAGTACCACCATTAATATTGGCAACTTGCATAGTCGTTTGTGGAAAGTATTGATTGCCTTCATCCCAAATAGTATTAACAAGTTCATCTAGTGCAGGGGCAAAGCGATGAATAGGATTATCCGCAAGGTGCGGGTAAGCGACATGACCTTGAATTCCATGTACAATCAAATTGGCAGTGAGTGAGCCACGGCGTCCATTTTTAATCTGATCACCAAGTACAACGTCACTTGACGGTTCGCCTACAATACAGTAATCAACACGTTCTTTTCGTTTAATAAGCAAATCAACGACTTTAACTGTGCCATCGCTTGCATCGGCTTCTTCATCTGATGTAATTAAAAAGGCCACTCGCCCAGCATGATTTGGGTATTGCTTAACAAAATCTTCTGCGGCACAAACCATTGCAGCAACACCACTTTTCATATCAGATGCGCCACGACCATAAAGCACACCGTGTTCATCAATGGTTGGTGTAAACGGTGGGTATAGCCATTTGCTTTCATCACCAACTGGCACAACATCGGTATGTCCAGCAAACATAAGGGTTTTACTGGTGGCATCACCATGATAAGCCCATAAATTTTTGGTTTGCCCAATATTCACTTCTTCAATAATAAAACCGAGCGGTTTTAATCGCTCAATAATCATCTTTTGACAGTTTTTATCGTCAGGGCTTATTGATTTTTCAGCAATGAGTGCTTTGGTTAGCGCAATAACAGGTTCAGTCATAATAGTCTCGATTTTATTTAGATTGCGAAATAAATTGTGAATAGAGTTCATTTGAAAACCCCAACACAGCACGCTTGCCACCGTCAATAAGCAAAGGGCGTTTTAAAATGGATGGGTTGGTTAACATAATCTTTTTTGCAGATTGCACATCATTTATTTGTGAACGGACGGGCTCATCTAATTTTCGCCAAGTTGTTCCTCGGGTATTAAGTAAACTTTGCCAATCGACTAATTGCAAAAAAATATCTAAAAGATCTTCAGAAAGACCATCAGTTTTATAATTATGAAATTGATAACTGACATGGTGATCATCAAGCCAAGTAAAGGCCTTTTTCATTGTATTGCAGTTTTTAATGCCATAGATGATGTACATAATAGAAATCCAAGTTTGAAGGATAACAAAATTATAGCAGTATGGGCATTGTGCAGCAAATTGCAAGAAACTATTTGGTTAGATATCTTATTATTGATTGATTTAGTGTCATTAATTTTTTATCCATTGGTTTTATCTTAAAATAGAAATAAAACCAATGTGGTATCTGATGTTTTTTGCGTGAAAAATTAAGTTATCATATAAAAATTTAAAAACTTGTTACCCTTTTTTTTAACAAAAAATTAAAATTAATAAAAACAATGAATTATAAAAACCTTTTCAAAAAGGGTTTTTGAAGACAAAAATCCTATTTGCCTTTTGCCAAACAAAGTTTATAGTATATTCGTTTCTAGTTTACCGCCGTGTAGGCGGTTTAGAAAATTGCGGGGGCTCGCGCCTCCCCAAATTTATAGCTTAACGCCGTATAGGTGTTTATTTTATATAAAAATAATAGATTAGTAATTTATTTTGATAATTTAATAAAGCAGTAAGCTGATATTTTACAACACTCGAAGATAATTATTGCTATTTATTCAGCGTTGAATAGTGTTGACGCTCTAGGTTTGTAATTAGCAAATTTTATACTCAAACGCGCATTCACCTAAAAGTTTTTACATTGTGATTTATCGAGTTTTGATAGCGTTACATTTTTAATTACAAAATAACGCTAGCATTAATGTTGAAGATAAAGAAATAGCTAATATTACTATAACAGTAGAGCTTTGTGCGTATTTTAATTATGTGGCAATGATCGTTCCTCAGAATAGCTCGTTCATTTTACAATTTTGTCTTAGATTGATGTAGGTTTACCACGAGTTTCCCAATTAAAAATTGCTAGCCAGATAGTATTTATTATTTTCAGTGGTAATTAATTTATTATCTAAATAAAAGCTTAACTTCTTGGATTGATTTTTGATTATTAGATGCCATATGTTTTTATTATTTGAACTGTTTGGTTGTTTTTTCGTGTTTTATTTGTCATTGTTGCGAGTGATTCGCATTTTTATACTAAAAATAACTTTTCTTTTCTTTAAAATACGTGTTGTTAATTTAATGCTATTACTTTTTTATTAATACTGTCATCTTTTTTAGGAAAAATAATGTCATCTTTTACCCTTAACCAACTACCTTTAGGGCACGAGGCGGTTATTTCTAGATTATTGCCCGAATCGTTACCCTTTCGTCGAAAGTTACTTGCAATGGGTATTACACCGGGTTGTAAGGTTTTGGTTGTGCGTGTTGCGCCACTTGGTGATCCGATCGAGATCAAAATGCGCGGTTTTTTGCTTTGTTTACGTCGTAATGAAGCGAAAGCTATTGAAGTAATGGAGGTCGCTGCGTGAAGATAGCACTCATTGGTAATCCTAACTGCGGTAAGACTACGTTGTTCAACTTATTAACAGGCTCTAAACAGCGAGTAGGGAATTGGCCTGGCGTGACTGTGGAACGTAAAACGGGTATTTTTACTTATCATCATAGGCAATATGAGATTATCGATTTGCCTGGCACATATTCGATAGAGCCTGATCCGCTCAGTGTTTCGCAAGATGAACTTATTGCTCGTCAATTTGTGTTATCTGAAAGTGACAGTGTTATTATTAATATTATTGATGCAACAAATTTGCAACGTAGCCTTTATTTAACGTGTCAATTAATTGATTTACAAGTCCCCATAATTGTTGTGTTAAATATGATGGATGCTATTAAAGCTATTGGCGAACAGATTAATGTTGATATGTTGTCTACACTACTTGGTTGTCCTGTTGTTGCGATATCTTCTACAAAAAAACAAGGTTTATCGCGCTTTTATCAACAAATTGAAGCCATGTCGAAAAATCCACAAATTGCTCAGCCGTCGGTTGATCTACTTGGTGAAGAGCAGCAAACTGTGATTAATCGTTATGTTTGCGATCTACCCGAAGATAGCATTATACGACAATTTAATCGCTGGCAATTGATGGATGTATTATTGGATGATTCGCGTTATAACTTGGCGCCATGTGAGAAAAAAATGTTAGTGGATTGTCGTTTAAAACTTGCGCAATGGTGTGATAATGAAATTGATGTGGCACTTGCTAGCGCTCGTTATGATACGATTGATGCAATTTGTAAAAAGGTGATTGAGAAACCACGTGAGCTTAGTCATCGGTTTTCTGAAATACTTGATAATATTACCTTAGGACGCATTACTGGCATTCCCTTCTTTTTGTTGGCTATGTATGCCATGTTTATGGTGGCGATTAATTTTGGGGCAGTATTTATTGATTTTTTTGATGTACTGTGTGGTACTGTTTTTGTTGATGGCACAACTGAATTACTTCATGCTATAAATGTACCAAGTTGGCTTATCGCGATTTTAGCTAATGGCATTGGTCGAGGTGTGCAAACTGTTTCGACGTTTATTCCTGTTATTGGTGCCATGTTTTTTTGTTTATCGTTTTTGGAGGATTCAGGCTATTTAGCCAGAGCAGCAATGGTTATTGACCGATTGATGCGATCTATTGGTTTACCAGGTAAAGCGTTTGTGCCAATGCTAGTTGGTTTTGGTTGTGGGGTGCCAGCCATTATGGGTACACGAACGCTAGAGAGCACTCGTGATCGCATTATGTCGATTTGTATGATCCCTTTTATGTCGTGTGGGGCAAGATTGCCTGTGTATGCGTTGTTTGCTGTGATATTTTTCCCTAAGAATGCTTCGATAGTGGTGTTTACTTTATATTTGATCGGCATTGCTGTGGCTATGTTAACGGGGTTTGTGCTTAAATTTACGCTATTAAAAGGTTCATTAACGCCGTTTATTATGGAAATGCCTGTTTATCGTATTCCGACTTTAAGCAGCTTATTTAGTTTGACGTGGCAACGGTTAAAGTCATTTATATTTAGAGCAGGTAAAGCTATTGTATTAATGGTGACGGTATTAAGCTTACTTAATTCATGGGGAAGCAATGGATCGTTTAGGGCTGAAAGCTCACAAGACACCATGCTTTCAGTGATTAGCCAAGATATCACCCCAGTATTTGCACCTATGGGCATTACCAACAATAATTGGCCTGCAACAGTGGGTATTTTTACTGGTATTTTCGCTAAGGAATCGGTAATTGCAACATTAAATTCACTTTATTCTATGAATGATAATAACGAACAAGCTGAGCCATTCAGTTTGTCACAAGGCGTTTTAAAAGCATTAGCTACCATTCCCCAAAATTTGCAGACCTTGTCTGATGCGGTCTTAGATCCGTTAGGGCTCACTACCGTTTCGCAAGATATTGATTCGTTAAAAGTTGATTTAGAGGTAGATTCGGCGACGATTTCACAAATTAAAATGGCTTTTGGTTCGCCTTCTGCCGCTATGAGCTATTTGATCTTTATTTTACTTTATACGCCTTGTGCCGCAGCGTTAGGGGCTGTATATCGTGAGGCTGGTTCAAAATGGATGATATTTGTGGCAATTTGGACTTTTACTATTGCGTGGCTAGCAGCAACAATTTATTACCAATGTACTTTGCTTGGGCATTCGGCTGTAGCTACTTGGTGGATCTTAGGATGCTGTATTTTTATTGTTGTGGCTTTGCTGTTTATGCGTTTTTTAGGTCGATATTCAACTTTAAATCAATAAGTTGAACTCAGTTTATGAAATCGTTAAAAATTATTGTATTGTCATTAAATAAATGGCTGGTTAATTTGTAAAAATAATAATAGAGGAGCGATTTGCAGGGCTCGCCCTGCAAATCATATTAATGTTATGTTAATGACGTCAATTCGTGATTATGTGCAATTAAAAGGCCGTGCATCATTGCAAGATATTGCAAGGCACTTTCGTTTACCTGAAAGTGCCACCGAGCAGATGTTACGGTTTTGGATAAAAAAAGGAATGATTAAATTGATAGCGCAAAATCAATCACTTCCTTGTCAAGCAGATAAATGCCATTCTTGCTCAAGTTGTAATTTAACAAATCATATTGAATATGCTTGGGGGTAATCAAATGCATTTGTTAGATTTGTCTGACTATTTTAGTATTCATTAGTTTTTATTTTTGTTGGTAGATTAATATAAATTAATAGAGATTTGATTTTGTGATTTAGTTCTCATAATTGAAATTATTTGTACGGTAAAAATAGCAAATATAACTAATCAAAATAAGTGAATTTATCTTGGTAAAGCTTGATAATAACGTCTTATTTGCAGTTTGAGATGTTTGTTTTTGCCAACAATATAATGAAATCATCGGCCGATGACAAAGTCGTTTTATTATCGAATAAATGTTATTATACTTTCATTATAGTAAAGCGCTGTATGAGGATAAAAAATATGAATCAATTAGATGAATTTAAAAAACTAACAGTAGTTGTAGCCGATACAGGTGATATCGATTCGATTAAACAATTTTCGCCTGAAGATGCAACAACTAATCCCTCTCTTGTTTTAAAGGCGGCACAGCTTCCTCAATATCGGTATTTGATTGATTCTGCGATTGAAACAGCTAAAAAATTAGGTGGTAGCAAAGAACAGCAATTGATTAATGCTTGCGATCAAGTGGCAGTCAATATCGGTGCTGAAATTTTAAAATCAGTGCCAGGACGCATTTCGACCGAAGTCGATGCTCGTTTGTCTTTTGATAAACAAGCGTGTATTGAAAAAGCTCGTAAAATCATTGCGCTTTATAAAGAAAAGGGCATTGATAAGTCACGCATTTTAATTAAAATTGCATCAACGTGGGAAGGTATTAAAGCGGCTGAAGTGCTCGAAAAAGAAGGCATCAACTGTAATCTAACTTTATTGTTTTCATTTGCACAGGCACGAGCTTGTGCTGAAGTAAATGTCTTTTTAATTTCGCCTTTTGTTGGGCGTATTTATGATTGGTATCAAGCTAAAAAACCTATTGATCCTTACAATGCGGATGAAGATCCAGGCGTTATTTCTGTTCGTAATATCTTTAATTACTATAAACAGCATGGTTATAAAACCATTGTAATGGGTGCGAGCTTCCGTAAAGTCGATCAGATTTTAGCGTTAGCTGGTTGTGATAGATTGACTATTGCACCTAACTTACTTGCTGAAATGCAACAATCAAATGCCACTGTTGTTCAAAAACTTAATCCAAATCAACCTGTAGTTGCTCGACCAGAGCCAATGACTGAAGCCGAATTTAGATGGCAACATAATAGCGATGCTATGGCAGTTGAAAAGCTAGCCGAAGGAATCCGTGCTTTTGCCATAGACCAAGGCAAATTAGAAGATATGATTGGGGCATTATTATAATCATTTTGAGCACTAGGGGAGTTAACTCCCCATCTTTACCATTATTTTGTTTTGTTAATTTGACTAACGATTTCGCAAGTAATTTTACCTTGCATGTATTAACAATTTTTAACTCAAAAATTTTTTTGGAGATTACAACATGAATGCAACCTCACTATCTCAGCGCGAACTGGCGAATGCGATAAGGGCATTAAGCATGGATGGCGTGCAAAAAGCAAAATCAGGCCATCCTGGAGCACCTATGGGTATGGCGGATATGGCTGAAGTCCTTTGGCGTGGTTTTTTAAAGCATAATCCAACTAATCCAAAATGGGCTGATCGCGATCGTTTTGTTTTATCAAATGGTCATGCGTCTATGTTGATCTACAGTTTATTGCATCTAACAGGTTATGCGGTGACAATTGATGATCTTAAAAATTTTCGTCAGTTGCATTCAAAAACAGCAGGTCACCCTGAATATGGTTATGTGCCTGGAGTTGAAACGACCACAGGTCCACTAGGGCAAGGTATTGCTAATGCCGTTGGTATGGCTATTGCCGAAAGAACCTTAGCTGCGCAATTTAATAAGCCTGCTCACACTATTGTTGATCACCATACTTATGTGTTTATGGGCGATGGTTGTATGATGGAAGGTATTTCGCATGAAGTATGTTCGTTGGCTGGTACTCTTAAATTAGGGAAACTCATTGCATTTTACGATGATAATGGCATTTCAATTGATGGAGAAGTTGAAGGCTGGTTTACTGATGATACAGCTAAACGTTTTGAGGCTTATGGTTGGCATGTGATTAGAGGTATAGATGGTCATGATGCCAAAGCGCTAAAACAAGCCATTGAGCAAGCGCAAGCAGTAACTGATAAACCGTCATTATTAATGTGTAAAACCGTTATCGGATTTGGTTCGCCAAATAAAGCGGGTAGTCATGAAAGCCATGGTGCGCCATTAGGTGATGCCGAAATTGAAGCAACACGTGAAGCACTTGGCTGGGATTTCCCTGCTTTTGAAATTCCTAAAGCTTATTATGATGCTTGGGATGCTAAAGATAAAGGTAAGCAGTGTGAAGATGAATGGAATGCCCGTTTTGATGCGTATGCAAAAGCTTATCCTGAATTAGCCAAAGAATTTACACGCCGTGTTAATGGTGATTTGCCTGAAAATTGGTTACAAATTGCTAACGATGTGGTGAATAAATTACAAGCTAACCCTGCAACGATTGCAACACGTAAAGCATCGCAAAATGCCATTGAAGCCTTTGCACCTGCTTTACCTGAGTTTTTAGGTGGTTCGGCTGATTTGGCGCCAAGTAACTTAACTATGTGGTCAGGATCAAAAGAAATTTTAGCTAATCCTAGTGGTAATTATATCCATTATGGTGTGCGCGAGTTTGGTATGTCCGCTATCATGAATGGTATTGCATTGCATGGCGGGTTTATTCCATATGGTGCGACTTTCTTAATGTTTATGGAATATGCACGTAATGCGATTCGTATGGCCGCGCTAATGAAAATTCGGTCATTATTTGTTTATACTCATGATTCAATTGGTTTGGGTGAAGACGGACCAACGCATCAACCTGTTGAACAAATGGCTAGCTTACGTATTACGCCAAATGTTAGCACATGGCGCCCGTGTGACCAAGTAGAGTCAGCGATTGCATGGCAATATGGTATTGAGCGCAAAGAAGGACCAACAGCATTAATCTTTTCAAGACAAAACCTAAAACAGCAAGAGCGTACAGCTGAACAACTAGCTAATGTTTATCGTGGTGGTTATATCCTAAATGATTGCACGGGCGTACCAGAATTGATTATTATTGCTACTGGTTCGGAAGTAGAGCTTGCTGTTGAAGCGTATCAACAACTGACCCAAGCAGGAAAGAGAGTACGTGTGGTATCAATGCCATCAACTGACGCATTTGATAAACAAGATAGTGCTTATAAAGAGTCAGTACTGCCATCATCAGTGACAGCTCGTCTTGCTATTGAAGCGGGTATTAGTGATTTTTGGTATAAATACGTTGGGTTAAATGGCAAAGTTATTGGCATGACAACTTTTGGTGAATCAGGACCGGCTGATCAACTGTTTAAAGAATTTGGCTTTACTGTTGAAAACGTACTTACACAAGCAAAAAGTTTGCTGAAATAGGTAACAACTAGCACTCTCAGTAATGCACTAAAAAACGCCATCATTTAGATTTGTTGATGGCGTATTTAAAACTAGTATCAATTAAAAGGATTTGGGTCTTCTTTTAATTGATCAAACTGAAATAGTTTATTGGTTTTCCAGTCTTTTATTTGTATTTGCGTTTGTTCTGGTATGTCTGTTAATTTATTTAGCATATAATCATGTCGTACATCTAATTTAATTCCCAACCAGTTGCTTAATAAATAAACAAGTTGTAATCCAGATATTTGTTTATTAATTTTTTGTTGAGATTTGTTATCTGAATCAAAAAAGATAAAAGGAATTCGATAGCTATCTTTATATTCGGCATTGTGTCTTAAGTCATTATATTGGTCGGTATGAGCAAGCCCATGATCTGCAAAGTAAACAACAGAATAATCTTGATTATGTTTTTTTAACATATCAATAGTTTGAGCAATAAGGTCATCTGTTTCTTTGATACTACTTGCATAACAAGAAAGATTTTTATTATTAAGATTAAACTGTACATCAAATTCTAATCGTTTACAAAAGTGAGGATGCGAACCTATAAGATGCATAATAATAAGTTTTGGTTTATTTCCTTCTTTTAGTAAAATATTATTTAATTCTGGTAATAATAATGTGTCATATTTCCCTCTTGATGATTTGCCATTATACTCGCCTTTCTTAGTATAAAAAGCATGCTGAGTATACGAGGCAATTCTTGGTACTGTAATCTCAATTTTTCCTAATTTTCCTTGATTTGATAGCCAATAAGTTTCAAATTTTGCATCATTAGCAATACTAACAATATTATTATTTAATTGTGCATGAACTTCTTTGCCATTTGGAAAAACAGATTGACTAATTATATGCGGAATGGATGATTGAGTATTTGGCGCTGGTGCAATAAGTCCATCCCAAATAATGCTGGCATGATTTCGAGCAAATGGTGTATTGTCATATTTAAATCCATAAGCACTCCTATAGTCCTTTCGAACGCTTTCGCCAATAATAATATAGGTTTTATGCTTTGGATTAACCGATATAATTGGTATGCTATTGGTTTGTTCGATCTGTTTAATTTGCTGTTGTTTTTCTGTTAAATATAGTTTTCCGCTTTCATAGAATGCAATACAAAATTCTAAAATAGGATATTTAGTATTGCTAAAAATAGAGTAAATTGTTGAATTGAAAGTATCGGGATGATATTTAATAGTTACTTTTATTGGTTTATGGAAGCATAGCACTAATATGAAAATAATCAAATAGCGATTATTTACTTTTGGAAACGGAAATTTTTTAAATAAGAAAATAAAAAATAGTATCAAGATTGTAGGAATAAAATAAAAATAAATAGGTAGTTGTGAACAAAATTCTGATATTTCATCAAAGTCTGTTTCTGCGATAGAGCTAATTACGGCAACGTTCGGCGGGCCATAATAAAATCCTACAGGTAGATAAAGAGCAGCTACCACAAACCAAATGCAAAAAAATGCGAAAAAAAGTAAGTCTAGCTAAAAATATCAGAGAAAAATATGTTAGAAATATACGATCAAAACGTTGCGGAAGTCCTAACAAATAAACAAGCAGAATGGAAAGACAAAGGCACATTCCATGTGAAAATAAGGTTTCTTTTTTTATCACTATTGTAATTGTATTAATTATTGGTAATTTTTGAGTCTGGTAATTATATATTTATTAGTTTGTTAAGCAATACATGATGTATAATTCACTCGCATTATTTACAGTATTAAGAAAAATTATTGTAATAAATATGTATAAAAAAAATATTAATTGCTTGTTATTGAGAAACGGTTTAGCGTTTATACAATAAAACAAAAATCACAGTCACTAACTTAGCATTGATATTTAATGTCAGTTGTCCCACTATTTATAAAGCATTAAAACTCTACCGTCACAAGCTTTTTAAATACAATTAGGTTCAAGTGAACGTTATAAAATAACAAAATATGGGCTTAAAAGGCAGGTTAAAGTTGAGAAAACGATAACAGATCGTCTAAATTCGGCTCAGCACCTTTTTACAGTATGATGTGTTACCACAAATGTCTTATACCATTAACGATATTTGCTCAGTTAACGGCACCGAATACAAAGGAACTATTGAGCATGATTTTGTTAAGTTTTGCCAAGACAATAAAATCAATCAAAAGTTAACTAAAATTGTCCATCCTCAACTAATGGTAAAGCTGAGCGAGTGATAAGTTTATTAATGGAAATTTGGTATGAACAATAAGTATTGGCCGATGTAATTGCCAACAAGCCAAATTTTGTCATTTTATTAACTTTTACAATACATTTAAACTACATAAAGGCTTAAATGGTGCTACACCTTATGAGATGCTTGAATTTTATTTTAACAAAAATGTGTAAACAACCAGAGGAGATCCTACAACCATTAAATGATATCGATTTCTAAATATTTTTTACAACTATCGCACAATAAATTTATATAAACTTTTTTCATTAAATTAAAGTATTCGACATTTCTTTTAAAAATATATTTGAATATGAGCTTAAGTTATCTTGGTTTTCCCCAAATGGATGCCTTTTTCCTAATTTAATTAACCAACGACTAAATTGATTTAAATAGGCTTTATTATCAGCATTAACTTCAAATATTGCTGAATCACAATAAGATTCGACTAGTAAATCTAGCAATTGTAAAAAATCCTCATCATTTTTTAATATTTCTTCAGTTTTTAGTAGTTGAAGAGAATTCATCAAATTTATTATTTCAGGTAACGTTAAAATAGTTGGACCATTTCTTATATTAGTCAATATTTCTTGAATCATTTTTATTTACCTAAAATTAACATGCAGAATTTATTAAAATATATAATAACTCATGCTTACTGTTTTAAATTCACATTTTCAGCGAGTTGTGTAGAAACTTTTATCAGAAAACACGAGATGGATGATAACAGGTAATCATTACCTATTTGCCCAAATAGGTGCTTAAATATGAAGTGATTACGTTCTTTCGCATTTGAGCGCCCGCAGTGATCATTATATTATTGTGCTTATTCTTAATCCTTGAGCACTTAATCCCTAAGCGATAGCTAAAACTATGGGGCTAATTAAGGCTAATTGCCCAAAAAGATAGCTGATGCAAGGTGGCTCTGTAAGATTGACGTTGGTGATGATCAAGCTCTTTAATGAGTAAAAAACCACAAAAGCGCTTCTATAAAAGCAAAAAACGAATTTATATTGAAACACGACCTACCTGAAAGTTTTTGATAAAATTCCTAATTGCAATTAATACAAATTCATTACTTTTTCTACATACTTAATAATGCATTATTTTTAATTAATCTTTCTTAAATACTAAGGCGTTATTTAGTAATTCTAGCACGAGGTTAAGCGTGTCCTGTAGAATTTGTTGATGCATGTTTTGCTTATTTTTGTATACCACACTAATATTGGCAAGCCCTTCAAGTATTACCATTAGTTTATTTGTTAAAGATGCCTTATTGGGGTAATTTTCAAGCTTATAAAAAATAAGATTTCGAATAAATTCTTTATGCTCTACTACAATATCAGATATGCATGATGAATCTTCTGGTATTTCTTCCATTGCACGGATAAACAAGCAGCCGTTAAAATTTTCTTCGCAATACCACTTTTCATGCCATTCAAAAATCTTCATAATAGCTTCTGTTCCATTAAGGTTTAAGATAGCTTCGTTAAGCTTTGCTTTAAACCTCAAATCTCTTTGCTTTAATACTTCAAGTATCAATTTATCTTTACTGCCAAAATTATTGTATAAGGTTGTTTTAGAGCATCCTGATTTATCTCTTATCTCATCGACGCCAGCATTAGCAAAACCACTTCGATAAAACAGCGCTTCAGCTGTTTCCATTATTCGTTTGTATGTTTTTTTCAAAATAAATTACCTGAAATAAATTATCTGTACTACTATTAATTTTGTACAGATCGGTACAGTTTTATTTAATCATTATTATAACCAAACAGGACAATAGCGAATGAAATTCTTTTTTTTCGATGGCGAAAAACTACCAAGTAGACCCAAATTACTGGACTTAACACAGGGGTTGTTAGGTGGCTTTTTGGCAATTTTAACATTAGTATATTTGACAATATACTCTGGTAGCTATTTTATAATGGTCCCGTTTGGCGCTTCTTGTGTAATTTTATTTGCAGTTTCTCAATCTCCTTTGGCGCAGCCTAGAAATGTGATCTTTGGGCATCTTATCTCAGCGTTTATTGGGTTGCTATTTTTAAAGTTGCTTGGTGATTCAGTATTCGTTATCGCTTTCGCTGTGGGATGTGCTACTGCTACCATGCAGTTTTTGCGATGCGTGCATCCGCCAGCAGGCGCTAATCCGCTAGTTATATTGTTAACAGCAAATCAAGTTAATTATAATTTTAGTTTTTTGCTGTTTCCTGTGTTATCAGGCTCTATCGCATTAGTTATCATTGCGTACATTGTCAATAATCTTATCGGAAAAAGCAAGTGGCCAATCTATTGGTTTGCGCTCTTTCGTAATAAAAAATTATAGCTAAATTTCCAATAAAAACGCGATTAATATTATTTTTATTGGAAATAATATAATTGTTTTTTCTCAAACCTGCTTGCAAATGGATGCAAAGATTTACCGTTAATATTGCACTTAATTTAATGGTTAAGATTCTAGAGGAAGGTAATATGATAGTCGTTGTTGCTTTAGTGCATTGAGTAATAATCTAAAGCAATTTCGAGTTGGTTTTATGCCATCATTAATGGTATTTTATCACCACAATCATTATTGTTTTTCATTGTTGTAATTTTTAACTAAAATTGCATAATAGAAATAAGTTATCACAATCAAAGCAATAATCTTATAAATTATTTAAATTTTAGAGTACAATAATAGTTACTTATCTTAATGATCATGTCTTATTTTGGTTTTTGCTCATAAAATAAATGTGAGTTGATTGTCAATTACACAAAAGTTACACCGATTTTTATATAAATTGTTACCTGTTCCAATTTGGAAGTTTGTTCAATTCTGTATTTGGAACTGTAGTTCAACATATCATGTTAGCTGGGAGAAAGGAAATGTATTTATTAGAAATGGCACCAAAATTTTTGTTAGCACTAGTTATTTTACTTATTTACGTCAAGTTATCAGGTAAAAGTCAAATTGCACCAATGTCACAGCTTGATCAGGTCGGTAGTATGGTTATTGGTGCGCTGGTTGGGGGTGCGTTACTTAGCCCAACAGTATCGCCTTGGGAAGCTGCTGGGTTAGTGGCGATTTGGGCGGGTCTACTTGTTTTAATTCGTTTTATCAAATCTAAAAACTCACGCCTACGTGATGCCATAGATGGTGAACCGATACAATTAGTGAAAAGTGGCTATTTAATTACGGATAATTTTATAAAAGCGAACTTACCGGTAAGAGATTTTGAAACTTTAGTGAATATACAAGGTATAGCTTCATTTGATGAATTAAAAGAAGTTTGGTATGAACTCAATGGTTCTTTAACCATTATCAAAAAAGGCGATAAAGATATCGCTGTACTCATTATAGAAAATGGTGCAATTAGTCAGGATAATCTTAAGCAGCTTAACAAAGATGAAGATTGGGTTAAACGCGAGATCACCAAACAAGGTTACGAAAAAATAGAAGATATTTTTTGCGCTGAATGGTTTGATAATAATTTGATTATTTATCCTTATGATGCAATTCGTGAAGGTAAAAAATAATTATTTTTTAGGGTGGATTGAGGTCCACCCATTTTCAACTCAATTAATTTATATCCGCGAAATAATTAACGCAGTTGGCTATCTTTACTGCCACGGCGATTATATAGGCTCGATGCTTTAGTTAATTGTTTATCGATTTCTTGTTGGCAAGACAAACAATATTGTACGCCGGGTAATGCTATTTTTCTGGCATCAGCGATAGGGTCGCCACACTCAATGCAAAAGTGAGCGCTAATTGTACCGTAATTGAGTTGTCGCCTTGCGTTTTCTATAGCATCGGCAATAGTACCTTCGATTTGTTGGTTAACAGCATCGTCAGATGCCCATCCACTTGCCATAAAAGGAGCCTCCTATAACTGAAATAGTAGGGTAATGATATGGTGTTTTTTTGGACTGTTTCAAGTAATTTAGGGCGTTAATCATCCAAAATTATGTTATTGACTACAGCGGTGCGCATATTTAATTTAACATTATCAAAATGTGGAGGTTTTTATGCAACAATATGAACAAGCAACATTTGCTGGTGGTTGTTTTTGGTGTATGGTAAAACCCTTTGATAAGTATGAGGGCGTGATCAATGTTGTATCGGGTTATACAGGTGGACATGTAATTAATCCAACCTATCAACAAGTCTGTTCAGGCACAACAGGGCATACTGAAGCCGTGCAAATTACGTTTGAACCGAAAGTCATCAGCTATAAAAAATTGCTAGAAATTTTTTGGCAACAAATTGATCCCACTGATTCTCAGGGGCAATTTGCCGATCGGGGCGATTCTTATCGTCCTGTAATTTTTTATCATAATGAATATCAACATAAACAAGCGCTGGCCTCTAAACAAGCATTACAAGCCAGCGGGAAGTTTGATAAACCAATTGGTGTTGCCATCGAGCCTGCTGTGAGTTTTTATGTCGCTGAAGACTATCACCAAAATTATTACACTAAACAACCGCAACGCTATAACCAATACTATCAACTATCAGGGCGCTCTCATTTTTTGGTTCAACATTGGCAAAAACACAAATAAGAGGATGAGTTAATAATGCAAAATTATCCGCACTATGATAGTAAACAAAAATGGATTCATTGGTTAACTTTTACCTTGATTTTGCTCGCGTTTTTAGTGGTTATGTTTAAGGCGGTATTGTCAAACTATTTGGGGGGTATGCCGGTTATTTACTTATTACATAAATCTTTGGGTGCATTGATTTTTGTATTAACGTTGTGGCGATTTGTGTTAATAAAGCACGGAGGCGTACCAGATGTCTTACCCAAAGATCATAAATTACAGCGGGTCTTGTCAAAATCAACGCAAGGGTTTATCTACATTTTATTGATTATTGTGCCGCTCTCTGGTTGCTTGATGAGTCGTCATCCACTGAATTTTTTTGGTATCGTCTCTATACCTGTTGTTGATTTGCCAAATCAGGCTTATCAAATATTTCATAGCGTTCATCAAGCCAGTTCATATTTACTTGGTATTTTACTTATCATACATATAGCTGGTGCTTTATATCATTATTTTGTAATTAAAGATAAAGTATTGCAATCGATGTTAAACTGATGTTAACCGACATTAATTAAAACAAGTAACTTTAAACTACAAGAAGGTGATTTATGAATAAAACCATGAAAGAAAAAGCGCTATCCATATTAACACCTATGCAATATTATGTTACCCAACAAAATGGTACAGAGCCACCGTTTGATAATGAATTTAATGCCAATCATCGTGAAGGATTATATGTCGATATAGTATCTGGTGAACCATTATTTACCTCGTTAGATAAATTTGATTCAGGGTGTGGCTGGCCTAGTTTTGCTAAGCCAATAAATAAGAGTAGTATTATTGAAAAAAAAGATACCAGTTTTGCTATGCGTCGCACCGAAGTGCGATCAGCGAATGCCGACTCTCATCTTGGACATGTTTTTACTGATGGTCCAAAAGAGCTGGGTGGGTTACGCTACTGTATTAATTCGGCTGCTTTACGATTTATACCTAAAGATGAATTAGAATATGCTGGTTATGGGCAGTACATAAAGCTATTTGATAAATAATAAATAACAGTCGATAAAATAGAACTTATAAAATAAAAATCCTATCATCTAACAAGATGATAGGGTTGATAAAATCTTAGCAAGCTTAGTTGTTTCGTTTAAATAAAATATAACTAATTAACAAAAATACAACACTGGTTATCAACGATCCAACGATGGGATAAATTCCAATAACAATACTCACTTGCGCAAATAAATTATCAGCAATATAAAATAAGAAACCGAAGCTAATACCAATTACTATACGAATGCCCATCGATACGCTACGTAATGGACCAAAAATAAATGACAAAGCGAGCAACATCATCACAGCAACCGAAACGGGTTTGATAATCTTCTTCCAAAATAGCAAATCATAATACTTGGTATCTTGTCCTGAGCTTTTAAGAAATTGCGAATATTGATAAAGTCCAGAAGCTGACAATGAGTCAGGATCAAATGCTACAATACTTAATTTATCTGGGGTAATGTTTGTTTTCCAAGGGATGGATACCATATTGACTCCTACCACTTTGTTGAGCGCTGTTAGATCATTTTTTTCTACTTGTGATAAAGTCCAACTGTCATTTTCATATACTCCATAAGCAGCATGGGTAATGGATAGCAACTTATTTTGATCAACGGAATAAATATAAACATTAGATATTGAATTATCGTTATTCACCTGCCCAATAAACACATAATCATTACCGTCTTTAGCCCAAATGCTGCCTTGCTGTGCCATTAAGGTATTACCATAAAGCTTTTCAGAGCGCATATTGCGTGCAGTCTGTTCGCTAATAGGAGCAATCCATTCTCCAACTGCCATTGTAATTAATACGAGCGGTAATGCTGTTTTCATAACCGCAAGGGCAATTTTGAAACGACTAAAGCCTGACGTTTCCATCACAATTAGTTCACTGCGTGATGCCAATAAGCCTAAACCAATTAAAGCCCCCAATAATGCTGCCATAGGAAAGAAAACTTCTAAGTCTTTTGGCGCCATTAAAAAGGTATAAACACCAACAGAAAACGCATCATAATCAACTTTTATTTTTCGAAGTTGATCTATAAAACGGATAATACCGGACAGACTAATCAGCAAAAAAAGGCTAACACCAATGGTACTTAAAATAGTTTTACCAATATAACGATCTAAAATCGAAAACACACTTTTCTCCTTAAGATGCCGAATATTTTAAGCGAAGTTTACGCATAAATAGATTATCCCAACAATTTAAAATGAGTGCCAATACAAAATATCCTAAATTCAGCGTATAAAACCACAATTCAGGATCTAATCTACCTTTCCCTGCGTTAGCCTTAATTGAACTCGCTGACAAAAAGTAAACCAAATAAAGCAGTAGCGCTGGAAAAACTTGAGCTAAGCGTCCTTGGCGTGGGTTAGATACGCTCAGCGGAATAACTAAAAATGCCATCAAAGGCACCGAAATAATCAATGTTATTCGCCAATAAAATTCTGCATTGGCTTTAGGGGTATTAAGGTTTGTAAGTTTAGACAATCCCAACTGTTGAACATTGGTTTTATCGACCTCTTCAGTAATATTGAGTTCTTTGGGTTTAATGATACCTAAATAATTATGAAAGTTTGAGATCCGAAAATCTTTTAATTGCGCTGTGCCTTCATAACGGTTGGCATTTTCAAGCTTAATGATTTGATTGCCTTCATCATCATGACCTGTTTTACCTTTATTGGCAAGAATGATAGATGGTCGTTGATTGGCTTTGGGATTGATTTGTGCAATAAATACGTTTTCTAGGTTATTATCATCAACATTACCAATATAAATCACTGAATTACCATCTGGCGTTTGTTGAAATTGACCCGCTAATAACCCCGCTAAACTCGGATTTATTTTCGCATTTGCAAGTAGCTGATCTTGTTTAATGTTAGACCAAGGGCCAAACCAAAGTGCATTCATCGCTGTCAATATACAGGTTAGAATACAGAGGAAAAGCACCACTTGATAAGTTAAGTTCTTTTTAATGCCACAAGCATACATAGCGACCATTTCACTGTCAGAATAAAGTCGTCCAAAGACCACAAGTACGCCTAAAAAAAGACTTAGCGGTAAAATAAGATCGGCCATATTTGACACCCCTAAAACTAATAATGGCATAATTAATTCTCGGGGGATCGAACCATCAATAGCGCTTGACAAAATTCTGATTAATTTTTGAGAAAAGAAAATAAGCAATAAAATAAATAAAATTGCTCCTTGGGTTTTCAATGTCTCTTTAACTAAATATCGACGAATTATCACAACTTACCTATACATGTTGGCATAAAATCTGACTATTATAATCTGATTTGAGCTCTTTTAGTTATCTTTTTGTTGCTATCCAATAATGAAGCGATAGAATATTCATTATCTTTATCAATTCATAAACGAGAAACACCATGGAATTTCAAATAAAAAACAGTGCTATTATCACCAAGCAAAAAACAGAGTGTTTAGTTATTTCAATAGCTTCAGGAAAAAATCAGTCCGATTTTGTTAAAGATATTGACAACTCAACCAATGGTTTAGTTAGCCAACTCATTAAATCGGGTGACATCAGCAGTGAATTGGGGAGAACTACGTTACTCTATGCCAACAGCAACAATTTAAAACGAAAACTGTTATTTGTCGGTTGTGATAAAGCCAAAAATTTTGATTTGTCACAAGCCAAAAAGGTGATTCAAGCAGTAATAAAAGAAGTCCTTGCCAAAAAAATCAAAAATATTGCATGGGATTTGTTAACAATTAATGAAGCCAATAATGCAAAAATCGCTAAACAATTACCGCAAATTGTTAGCGATATTACTTATCAATTTGATGAATTTAAAACGACTAAAACGCCTGTACCTAGTTTAACTAATGTGACATTATTCACTCACAACGAAAATGAGTTACCACAGTTAGCTAGTAATTTGTTACAAGGTCAAATTATTGCTGATGCGATAGCGACAACAAAAACCATTGCCAATATGCCATCAAACGTTTGTAACGCAAAATACTTAGCCGATCAAGGTAAACAGCTAGGCAAATTACACTCGCCATTAAAGGTCACTTGCCTTGGCGAAGATGAGTTGGCAAAATTAAACATGAATGCTTATTTAGCCGTCGGACGTGGTTCAGAAAATGAATCAATTATGACCATTATTGAATATGCAGGAGCAAAAGACAAACAAGCTAAACCGTATGTATTAGTCGGTAAAGGGCTTACTTTTGATTCTGGTGGCATATCTATCAAACCATCGGCAGGTATGGATGAAATGAAATATGATATGTGTGGTGCAGCGACGGTATATGGCGTTATGCAAGCTGTAGCCGAATTAAAATTACCAATTAATGTCATAGGTATTATGGCAGGTTGCGAAAATATGCCAGATGGCAACAGTTATCGGCCTGGTGATATATTAACGACAATGTCTGGTACCACTGTTGAAGTAATTAACACCGATGCTGAAGGTCGTTTAGTGTTATGTGATGTTTTAACTTATGTTGAACGTTATAATCCAAAAGCAGTTATTGATATTGCTACCTTAACGGGAGCTTGTATTGTTGCATTGGGGCATCACTATACAGGCGTAATGGGCAATAATGATCAATTGATAACACAACTTGTTTCCGCTTCTCAAAAAGCAGGTGACAAAGCATGGGCACTACCGATTGATAATGACTTCCAAGAACAAATTAAATCTACATGTGCCGATATTGTAAATGCAGGTGGTCGAGATGGGGGCACCATTACTGCTGCGTGCTTTTTATCACGCTTTACCGAAAAATATAAATGGGCGCATTTAGATATTGCCGGCACAGCATGGAGCTCAGGTGCAAAAAAAGGTGCAACAGGACGCCCTGTGGCGATGTTGATTCAATATTTACTAGACCAATAAATTGAGCGTTGATCTAATGAAAAAAGTCATCTTCTACTTACTTGAAAACCAAACACAAGCCGACGAATCGGGCATTTTGTTTTTTGAGAAGTTAGCATGTCAAAAAATTGTTGAAGCATGGCACGCGAATCAGCGTGTGCAAGTTGCTTGTCAAGATCAGGCTCAGGCCGAACGAATCGATGAATATCTTTGGCAACTCGAAACGGATAATTTTGTTCCTCATAATTTGGCTGGAGAAGGGATGAAAGGCGGATCGCCGGTTGAAATTAGTTGGCCGCAAAAACGTAGTAGCGCTAGTCGTCAGTTGCTGATTAATTTACAAGAGCAGTTTCCCGAATTTGCTAGTGTCTATCGTGATATTATCGATTTTGTGCCAACTGATGAGCGACTAAAGTCGCTCGCAAGGGTTAGGTATAAGCTATATAAAGAGGCTGGTTTTAATCTTAAAACGATTCCGATAATTTGTGCCTAAAAAAGTATCTTATTAATTTATTTTTGTTTTTTTGTGCTTAATAAAAAATTCAATAAAATCAATAGCTTTTCTGACTGTTTTTTGATGGCGATTTACAAGATACCGAACAATCGACAATCGTTTTAAACTTGTTTTATCAATTCATTAAAATTAATCACCATAACGAATTTAAATCGTTTATAAAAAAGTTTTTTGCAAACCTCATCTGGTTTTTCTTTTGTTAAGCAAGATGACATGTTCTATCTTTTAGTGTCACGCCCATTTCAATACTTAATAATAACTACCAGCAACTGGTACAATGTTATATCGCTAGTTAACCTAAAAATAGATAAAACTCATCATTAATCTAAACGTCTCTTATGTTATAAAAGCAGGTATTATGCAAAGTTAGCATCGTTAACTGTTATTGATGCTATTTGTTTGAGGCCGAAAATATACTAGCAATTGAGAAAAATTCGCAAATTGAATAAAAATATTAGACGAAATGATTTTTACCGAAAATAATGACCACCGAAGTAAATAGTACTTGAAAATGAAAAAGAGCACGTTGTGCAACCATTTTTATTATTGCCCATTTAAAGACTATTTTGCCAGTTTATGGTATGATTAGCGCCAAATTCAGTGGCAATAATGCGTTATGGTGATTATGAGTTATCAAGTTCTGGCTCGCAAATGGCGACCAAAATCATTTTCCGAAGTTGTTGGGCAGCAACATGTCCTTAAAATTCTGTCTAATGCGCTTTCACTTGGACGCGTTCATCACGCTTATTTGTTTTCTGGTACTCGTGGTGTAGGTAAAACGTCGATTGCCCGTTTATTGGCTAAGGGTTTGAACTGCGAAACGGGTATAACAGCGGCCCCTTGTGGTGTATGTGATAATTGTCGTGATATTGAGCTAGGTCGATTTGTTGACCTTCTAGAAATTGATGCCGCATCACGTACTAAAGTTGAAGATACACGGGAAATACTTGATAATATCCAATATTTGCCAACAAAAGGTCGATTTAAAGTTTATTTGATTGACGAAGTGCATATGTTGTCGCGCAGTAGTTTTAATGCGCTACTAAAAACCTTAGAAGAGCCCCCTGAGCATGTTAAGTTTTTATTAGCGACCACCGATCCGCAAAAGTTACCCATTACGATATTATCACGCTGTTTACATTTACATTTAAATGTGCTTGATACGGCTTTAATTAGCCAGCAACTTGAGCATATTTTACAATTAGAACAAATCAGTAGTGATCCCAAAGCGATTGGTTTATTAGCAAAAGCTGCTAACGGCAGTATGCGTGATGCTTTGAGTTTGACTGATCAAGCCATTGCTCTTGGTAATGGTATCATTGATGTAAAATCAGTGGCAATAATGCTTGGCACACTTGATAAATCGATTCCATTTGCTCTTGTTGAGGCAATGCATAATGGTAATGGCAATGCCTTAATGCAACAGATTGAGGTGGCAGCTATGCAAGGTGCAAATTGGGATCATTTATTAGCCGAAACAATTACACTATTGCACCAAATTGCTTTATTGCAAGTTGTACCAACGGCACTTGGTGATTATACTGATAGTGAAGAGCGCATCCGTTTTTTAGCACAATCTATGGCGCCAAATGATGTACAACTTTTTTATCAAATTTTATTGATGGGGCGTAAAGAACTAAGTTTTGCACCTGATAAAAAAATTGGCGTGGAAATGAGCTTTTTACGTGCTTTAGCTTTTATACCAAAGTCGGTTGATGCTGTTACACCATCAGTAATGCTACGGTCTGCTAGCAATACGCAGCAACCAGAGTCAATCCAAGCACAACCTAAGACTAATCAACAATCGCAAACACAACAACCTAAAAATAATGTTGAGCAGGTTACACCTCAACAACGTTCGTCATACGCAGTAACAAGTTCGAGTTTACCACCAAAGTTACAAACCGAAGATCAAAAAACGAACGATTTAATGGCAGATGTTGTTCCTTTAAAAGCGGAACCAACGGCTGATACAAAACCGAAAACGGTTGATTTAGCGATTCCTGATGATACTCCGTCGATGACTAAAAGCATTTTAGAAATGCGCATGCAGCTAATCAAAGAGGAACAAAATTCAAAAAAGTCTGAATCGGTTGATGTAAATCAACCTAAAAAACGAGCAGTTAATAAATCACTGACGCGAATTAAACAGAATATTCAGCAACCAGTAAATGAGGTTAGCGCAGATCCCCATAATACTGATCACGATAATAGTAAAGAAGAAATCACCGCTGAAAATTATCAATGGCAAGCTAGTGGTTTAATTGCTATGAAGGAAGAATTGGTTATTGATACTAAGGCCTTTCGTGAATCGCTTAACGGCGACAAAACACCCGAAATGACCCAAAAACTGATTACAGAAATGGCACAAAAAAATGCTTGGTGTGCCGAAATTGAGCAATTGAATTTGCCACCGTTAATTAAACAAATTGTGGTTAATGCCGCTTTTCAACAAGTGGATGATAACACTATTGTGTTACGTGTGCGCTCGGCTGTTAAGCATTTAATTAATTCGGCAAATAACGTAGCTAAAGTGCAAAAGGCGCTTTGTGAACAGCGTAAGCAAGAACTTGATGTAAAAATCATTATTGATGACAATCAAGATTATAAAACGCCATTGGAAATGCGCGAAGCATTGTATCAACAAAAATTAGCAAAAGCTAAAATAATCATTGCTGAAGATCCCAAAGTGGCAACAATTTGCCGATATTTTGACGCTAAGATTGATGAGACAAGTATTCGTCCTGTATAATACAGCGATATTTTTTTAACGAGGAATAATTATGTTTTCAGGTGGAAAAGGTGGCTTGGGCAATTTAATGAAACAAGCCCAACAAATGCAAGCAAAAATGCAACAAGCGCAAGAAGAGATCGCCAAATTGGAAGTTACTGGCGAGTCTGGTGCTGGCTTAGTCAAAGTCACGATTAATGGTGCACACAGTTGTAAGCGTGTTGAAATTGATCCATCACTTATGGCTGATGATGATAAAGAGATGTTAGAAGATCTTATTGCTGCTGCTTATAATGATGCAGCGCGTCGTTTAGATACAGCACAGAAAGAACGTATGGCGCAAGTTACTGGTGGCATGCAATTACCGCCAGGTTTTAAAATGCCATTCTAAGATAACACATTAATTTTGCGATTTATGTTGCCGATATAGTCAATAAATGTCGGCAATATTATTTTTATTGCCTGTCTATTTATACAGTTTTTCTTTATTATTTTTTTGCTATCGGGTAAACTACGCTTAATTATTTGCTGATTTATTATGCTTTATTATTAAGGATATATTGTGATTGGTCGTTTACGAGGCACTATTATTGAAAAACAACCCCCAAAAGTACTGATTGAAGTTGGCGGTGTCGGTTATGATGTATTTATGCCGATGACCTGTTTTTATGAATTACCTGAAAATGGGCAAGAGGTTATTGTGTTAACCCATTTTTCGGTTCGTGAAGATGCCCAAGTATTGTATGGCTTCAATCAAGACCAAGAGCGCGAGCTATTTCGTGAACTAATAAAAGTCAATGGAGTAGGACCTAAATTAGCGTTAGCCATTTTATCAGGTATGTCCGCAGGGCAATTTATTAGCGCCGTTGAGCAAGGTGAAATTAAAACCTTAGTAAAATTACCCGGTGTAGGTAACAAAACAGCTGAACGGCTAATTGTGGAAATGAAAGATCGCATTAAACGTTTTGGAGAACAATCACCAAGCGCTAGCACCACTATTGAAACAAATAGTGTTCAAAAATCGGCTAATCAAATTGAAAGCGAAGCGGTTTCAGCTCTAATTGCACTTGGTTATAAACCACAAGAAGCCAGTCGTATCATTAATAAAGTCATTAACCCAGATATGGATTGTGAAACACTGATTCGTGAAGCCTTAAAATCGGCATTGTAAATAGGGATTTATTATGATTGAAGCGGATCGTTTGATCACCCCACAAGTACAAAAAGAAGAAGAATCGTTAGATCGTGCTATTCGCCCCAAATATTTGGACGAATACATCGGCCAACCACAAGTGCGCGAACAAATGAAGATTTTTATTCAAGCAGCTAAACAACGTAGTGATGCGCTCGATCATGTGCTTATATTTGGTCCGCCTGGGCTTGGTAAAACCACGTTAGCTAACATTGTAGCGAACGAAATGAATGTTAATTTACGTACTACATCTGGTCCTGTTTTAGAAAAAGCGGGCGATTTAGCCGCTATGCTAACCAATTTAGAGCCTAACGATGTATTGTTTATTGATGAAATTCATCGCCTATCACCTGTAGTTGAAGAAATTTTATACCCAGCGATGGAAGATTACCAACTAGATATTATGATTGGCGAAGGGCCTGCGGCACGTTCGATCAAAATTGATCTTCCTCCCTTTACATTAATTGGTGCAACAACGCGAGCTGGTTCGTTGACTTCGCCACTGAGAGATCGCTTTGGTATTGTACAACGTCTTGAATTTTATCGTGTTGAGGATTTGGAATATATTGTTAGTCGCAGTGCCAAATTTTTAGGCATGGATCTGTCAGATGAAGGGGCTCATTTGATTGCCAAACGTTCACGTGGCACTCCTCGAATTGCTAATCGCCTTTTGCGTCGTGTGCGCGATTATGCCGATGTAAAATCCAAAGGTGTTATCGACAAAAAAATCGCTACCCAAGCACTGGATATGCTTGATGTTGATAACGAAGGTTTTGATTATATGGATCGCAAATTGTTGCTTACAATTATCGAAAAATTTATGGGTGGGCCTGTTGGCTTAGATAATATTGCGGCGGCAATTGGCGAAGAGCGTGAAACGATCGAAGACGTGCTTGAACCGTTTTTAATCCAACAAGGTTATATCCAAAGAACCCCTCGTGGCAGAATTGCAACACCACATGCGTACCGCCATTTTGGCATTATTCAGGATAATTAGCCCAGTATGTCAATAAATGTATATTAGCAAAAAGCGCAATGATTTGATGATTTGCGCTTTTTATTACGAATATTTTATTGCGATTTCAGCTTAACCGAGTTCCTTTTCGGTAAAAATACCACTAAATAAGTCAGTACTTAAATAACGTTCGCCAGAAGAAGGCAAAATGACAACAATGGTTTTATGCGCATTTTCAGGTAATTTAGCTAAACGATCGGCTGCAAAAACCGCAGCACCAGACGATATGCCAGCTAAAATGCCTTCTTTTTCCATTAATATACGAGCGGTATCAATAGCATCTTCGTTAGAAACTTTTTCGACCAAATCGATTAAACTTAAATCTAGATTTTCAGGAATAAAACCAGCCCCAATACCCTGAATTTTATGCGGTCCTGGCTTGATTGATTCACCTGCTAGCGCCTGAGTAATTACGGGTGAATTAGTTGGCTCAACGGCGACTGCAGTAATATTTTTACCTTGCGTTTTTTTGATATAACGTGTTACACCAGTGAACGTACCACCAGTTCCAATGCCAGCAACAAACACATCGATTTGACCATCGGTATCATTCCAAATTTCAGGACCAGTGGTTTTTTCGTGAATTTCAGGGTTAGCAGGGTTACTAAATTGTTGAAGCATGATATTTTTTTGTGGATTACTGGCAACAATTTCTTCGGCTTTATCAATGGCACCTTTCATACCTTTTGATGCTTCAGTCAATACTAAGTTGGCACCTAAAGCTTTTAACAGCTTTCTGCGTTCAATACTCATGCTTTCAGGCATAGTTAATGTTAGCTTATAACCACGAGCTGCAGCGATAGCCGCAAGTGCAATACCCGTATTACCGCTGGTCGGCTCAATTAATTCAACATCTGAAGTTAATAAACCACGCTTTTCCGCATCCCAAATCATATTCGATGCAATACGACACTTCACGCTAAAACTTGGATTACGTGATTCGACTTTAGCTAAAATATTACCATGACCAAAGTGTTTTAAACGAACAAGTGGGGTATGACCAATAGTTTGTGAATTATCATCAAATATTTTGCTCATTATCATTTCCTTATTTAGTCACAGTTAGATAGGCGACAGCCATCTATCTGGTTACTTAATCATATTCGCTATTATAAATCTATCTTAAAAAGATGGTACTAATTAATTAGTATAATGATATTCATTTAAGCTATAAGCAGGAAAATGGCTTTTTATCAAAAAGCTAAAAGCATATTTTGGTGCGAATAAAGGTTTAATAAAATTTCGATATTAAAATAAAAGTTAAATAAAATCAATGGTTTTACGAATTGTTTTTAACTTGCCAACTTTAAAAAAACTAAGAAAAATTGAACAAGATTAATGGAAAAAAGGATATCAAAATGGAGTAAAGTGGTAGGGTATTTAACCTGAAAGCAAAACAGGTTGGAGTCATTTATAAAATGAAGCTATGACCTTATCTTTTTGGTACTAAAAGTGTGGATACACCAAGTTATCTAGCCTTTTAGGTATATAGCAGATAAGTTGGATGCATAATTTAGAACTTATCTATATTTTATTTAGTTGTGGTAGCCTTCGTTTGATTAGAATCAAAATCAGCCCAATATAAAGTAGGTCAGGTTGAGTTAGGGGATATTTACTCAAACGTAAAAAAAGTATTAGGAACAGTACGGGTTAATCAAATACCATTATCAGCTAAATAGAACTTGAAGCCTTGTTGATGCACTAGCAAAGCTTTTACTTTTAATACAATCGGTTTACCATGCCGTTTGCCTACAGCATTAGCTGCCTGTTCATCGAAAGATAAGTGAACATAATGGCGGTCACCTGCAATTAACCCTTGTTCTTTAATTGAATCAATAAAACGAGTTGCCGTTCCATGATACAAAAATTCTGGTGGGATTTGTTGTTGATATTTGATTTCAATCTGTTTAGTTGAATGCCCTTGTGTAGCACGAATTTTTAACCCATCTTCTGAAATTGTAAAACGTTTTTTATCACTTGTTTTAACAACTTCCTCAATTATATCTCTGGTAAGATATTCACCATGGTGATTAGCTTGCATAATTAGCGTTTCAATCTCAATCCACCCATTAGAATCTAAAGCTATACCTATAGCTTCGGGTTGATGTCTTAAAATGTAACTTAGAAATTTACTCGTTTTTTCTAGTTTTTTGTTCAGTTTTACCCCTTAACTTTCTAAATTAGCACTTGAGGATATTTTTTAATATTTTTATATCAACAAGATAAATTCAATAATGACTTACTTTATTCTATTTCAATTAGAACAAAACTCTAATTTATCTTTGCATCGCTTAAAATTTTTATTTGCTATTTTTACTCAGAGTTAATGCCTGTCGTTCCACCATTTATAAAGCATCAAAACTTTGTTGTCGCAAGTTTTTTTAAGTCATAATTAAGCGCAAATTAACGTTAAAACAATAAAATATGGGTTTAAAAGGTGGGTTAAAATTGAGAAAACGATAGAAGAGCGTCTGAAACAGCAAGCAAAGCGTTATAAAAAATTTAAATACCCCAAACTGAGTACATAACTCATGTAGAAAATTAAGTTGCTTATTTGTAATAGTTTTTATTTAATCTGATGGACACCCAATAAAAAAGGACAACTGTCAGATTAGGTTTGAGCTAGAACAAATTATAATCTTTCAATTTATCTTCATTTTATACTTTATAATGCTTATTTCTCCTGCCTAAAATATTACAAAAACAAACGCATTCTCCTTTTATTATTTATTCAAAAATATTCAGAAAATTCATTGATTTTATTAGTTTTTTTGCAATCTCGGTTCTGATAAGAATCAATCTCCCTTTAATAACGCTACAATTTGCTTAATATCACTAGGTGTTGTTTGACAACAACCACCAATTAATTTAGCCCCTAATTTTATCCAAGTCGGTAATTGATTACTAAATGTACAATTATGTTGATGGTTTTTATGCCATTGTTTGGTAGTTGGATCGTATTGTTCGCCTGAATTTGGGTAGACTATTAGCGGTTTGGTGGTGAGTTTATTTAGTACCTCTAATGTTGGGGTGACGTTTTCTAATGCAATACAGTTAATGCCAATACTGACAATTTGCTCGATATTGTTTAAGTAGTTGATAACTTGTGATAATGGTGTGCCATCACTAAGGTGCTTTGAATCTTTTAGCGTTAATGAAAACCAACATGCCATTGTCGGGAATTGTGCGATAAGCGTAGTTAATGCTTTGATTTCTGCAAATGAAGGTAGGGTTTCACAAGCAAGAATATCAACTCCCGCTTCAATCAATGCTTGAATTCTGTCTTGATGAAAAGCAATAAAAGCCTCTTTATCAAGATGATAATTGCCTGTGTATTCTGATCCATTGGCAAGATATGCGCCGTAAGGTCCCACTGATCCGGCTATTAGTAAGGGTTTGTTTTGTTTGGTATCAGTTAAATACTGTTGTTTGGCTTGTTTTGCAAGTTCAACGCTGGTTTTAATTAGTTTGATAGATTCATCAAACGCAATGCCTTTTTGGGAAAACCCTAATGGTGTAGCTTGATAGCTGGCGGTGATGGCGCAATCAGCACCAGCTTTAAAATAATCATAATGGACTTGGCGGATTAATTCTGGTTTTTCAATTAATATTTTTGCCGACCATAAACTATCGTTAAGATCGCATCCGCGGCGCTGTAGTTCGCTAGCCAGCGCGCCATCAATAATAATGTGTTTTTTTTGCTTTAAGAGCGAGTGAATTAAATTATTATTGGTCATATTTTGTCACTCGCTTTTGGTAGGTTTGGGTAAAGTGGTGGGCAATAAAGCAAACAATCACAAATGGAATACCACAATAAAGCGCTATGCGTTGTTGAGGATCGAAAGCTAAGCCAATGCAGGCAATCAAACATAAAATAAAACCTAAAATTGGCACAAGTGGATAAAATGGTGCTTTATATTTTAGTGTGTTTTGTTCGGTTGTAGATAATTGCTTTCTAAAAAAGTAATGTGAAGCGCAAATGCTTAACCAAACAGCAACAACGGCAAAGCCTGAAATAGCTGTTAATGCCACAAATACGGTATTAGGAGCGATAACGCTTGTGAGCAATGCAAGTAATCCGCCTAACATACTCATTGTGATAGCAAATGCGGGAATACCATCTTTGGTCAGTTTGCTAAAGCATTTGGGTAATGTTCCTTGATTGGATAGCGACCATAGCATACGTCCTGATGCATAAAGGCCTGAATTAGCAGCAGATAAAATTGCAGTTAAAATCACAAAGTTAAGCATATCAGCAGCATAAGGCAGGCCAATGTTTTCAAAAACAGTGACAAAAGGGCTTTTTATCACGCCTGCTTGTTCCATTGGTAAAAGAGCCGCAAGAACAAAAATTGTGCCAATAAAGAATATAATAAGCCTTAAAATAGTGGTTTTGATAGCTAATGGGATGGTTTTTTCTGGTTGTTGGGTTTCACCTGCTGCAATGCCTATTAATTCAGTACCTGAAAAGGCAAAATTGACTGATACCATCGTCATAATAATCGGAGTGATGCCGTTAGGAAACCAACCATTATCGGTAATATTGTGCAAAAATGGGGCTGGCATGTTGTCTTTCATTGGGATAATGCCAAAAATGGCTGCTGCACCAGCAATAATAAAAATGACAATAGTAAGCACTTTGATAATTGAAAACCAAAATTCACTTTCAGCAAAAAATTGTGCAGTTATAATGTTTAATACAAAGATCACAATGCAAAATATTAAACACCAAATCCAGACTGAAACAGAAGGGAACCAGTATTGCATACATAAGCCTGCTGCAGTTAGGCTTGAGCCCAGTGCAACTGTCCAAGTTAGCCAATATAGCCACGCAACAGTATAACCTGTGCCAGGGCTAATAAAACGTGATGCATAAGTGTGAAAAGCGCCTGTTTCGGGCATGGCAACCGCTAGCTCTCCAAGGCATAACATAACTAAATAAACCACTAGTGCGCCAATTAAATAAGCAATAATTGTGCCGATAGCACCAGCGGTTGCAATAATATATCCAGTATTAAAGAATAAACCAGTACCAATCACACCACCGAGTGATAGCATAATTAAATGCCTAGTTTTCATGGTTCGTTTGAACTGGTTTTTATTTGATGCGTTGACCTGAGTGTTCATAAGAATGTTTTATTCGGTTAGTTTAAATTACATTCCGCCAATAAAACTGGCGGAATAATTAGGAAGTTAATTGAATTTATATTGATAATTTATTGAAGACTATTTAAAAATGCTTTTTTAGTCATTGTCTTATCATTTACCTTGACGTTGTCAAGGGCACGAGAATATTCAATGTCGGTGAATATACCTTGTTTACCGTCTTTACTGAAATTAACTATTGGTGAATTATATAAAAACATTTTGCTCATCATGACTAGATTCGAGCTTGCTTTATTAATTTGTTCTGGTGTGACGTTATCGGTATTTGGATGTTCTATTTGTGCTGAAATACGTCCTAATACATCAAATGGTGCGCTAAGCTGTAGTTTTAGGCGATCTATTTTATCAACATTATTATTATTATTTTCTAATGCATCTTTGCCTATATCTTTTACATCCATCACAAAATTAAAATTGATATCTCCAGCCGCGTTGTGCCAATTAAATTTGTTTAGTGAAAATTTTGTATGAACTGGGCGACTGCTATCAATAATTTCATCAAAGTCTTCAAGGCTAAATTGATCAGAAAATAGATCTTTATCGGCACCTTGGAAATTAAAGTCTAATGATACTTTTCCTAGATTTTGTTGTCCCCACAGAATTGAATCTATGCTACTAAATAATGAACCATCTACGGTATTAGCATTATTTAATGTGCTTTTTTGGTTTACAATCATGTTATTGATTACTACCGATTGAACTTTTGAAAATGAAGCGGTAGCAAAGGTGAATGCTAATTTATCGACGCTACTTTGTGTATCACCATTTTGGTTTTTGTAGTTAAAATTACCTTTTGATTGGAAATTATCAATATTAACCGTACTTTTTGTTATGCCATCTAGCGTGTATTTAGCATGTCCAATATTAAATTGGTATTCAAAGTCTTCTAGTGTATTAAGTGGTTTTAGCGATACATTAACATCTTTCAAACTATAATTGTTATCATCTGAAATGTAATCTAATTTATCCAATTGCACTTTAGCTTTCACGTCGGTAGCATCTGCATAGCTACTGAAGGTATAACTCCCGTTGCTCACATTGAGTATGCCATCATTGATGGAGGGTATTTCGCTTTGTGTGGCTTGAATTGCTTTATTGGCTAATTTTAGCGTGATATATTCGCCATAGCTTATTCCTATATGCCCAGCAATAAATGGTTGATTACCAGCAAGTTTCCAAAGTGTTGGATTGCTTTGTTCTGTCATTTCGTATTCTAGCCAAGCTTTTTGTGGGGCTAATGTCCCTTTAGCAAGCGCTGCAATAGGGAAAGGACCATGGTGGATGGTTATATCATCGTCAAATAAGGTTTTAGGCTTAGCATTTTCACCTAAAGTATTTTGAGGTGATACTGTTACAGTTAAATGTAATTTAGTTGAAAATATATTTTTTTCATAATTGCTTTTCATTACTGACACTGTAAAATCATCTTGAAATTCGTTAATTTTGGCTGTTATTTGTGCTAATTGATTATCGATATTATTTTCAATGATATTACCTGTTTGCCATGCCATGCCTACGTAGGCAACGCCTAATACAGCAACTATTCCTATTGCAAGTGTTGTTTTTTTCATTATGAGTCTCTTAGTTATTTTTGCTAGATTTAATATATTATTTTGATAATTTTAATCGATTTATACCTTATAGGCGATATTTTTTTAATATATTGAAAAATATTTATTTCTATATTTATTTCTATTTAGTTTACATGCCTTGTTTATATACGAATGTAAAGTGCCTAAATAGGCATGATTAAATTTGCATTTAAATATCGATACAATCAGTCAATGTAATCACGTTAGCAATTTAATTTATTCATTATTATTGTGTTTTAAAAAAATAAATTATAAAAAATTTTCAAAAAAATCTCTTTTATCTAATAGATGTCCATTTACGGTCACGTTCTGATCTCCTTTAGTGTATTTGATATCAGAATAATAACCTTCATTTTGATCTTTATTAAACGTAAACATTTTTGATTTACCAAATAGCTTTTTTGCATCCGTTTTTAATGTTGCAAAGGCGTTGGTTAGCTGTTCTTGGGTAACTTCGTTTGCATTGGGGGTTTTTATTTGCGCTAAATAATAGGCTAATACATTAAATGGCGCATCAATTTTTAACTTTAAACTATCAATGTTATCAATACCTAGCATGAGTTGTTGTAGTTCTGCCCATTCACCAGATATGTTACAGAAAAAATTCGCATTGATATCACCAGCTGGGTTTTTCCAATGTAGTTTATTTAATGCCAATTTGATGTTGGCTGGTGCTTGTTGGTTAACATCGGCTTCATAAAGGTCTATATCAAAATTGTTTAATATCATGGCAATATTAATACCTTGGTAGCTAAGATCTAAAGAACCATTACCTAAATGTTGTTGCCCAAACAATACTGATTGGGCATCTACTTTTAACCAACCATCTATCGTATTAGCCGTGCTTAAGGTATTTTCTTCTGCAATGGTGAGTTTTTCAATCATGATTGATGAGTCATTAAACTGGTTAATGTCAGGCTCAAATGTTATTTTATCTATTGTGACATGCGCATTAGAAGCTTGATATTTATTATTTAAACTCCCTTGGTATGTTAGGTGATCAAGTGTAAGGCGTGATGCTGAATATTCATCGATCAGAAAGGCTATTTTATTAGCGTTTATGGTGTAATTAATGCCTTTTTTTTCTGGGCTAGGCTCAGCTAATAAGTTGAATTTATTTAAAGTAATTGTTGGTTCTTTGGGATTGTCATAATAATTAAATTTATCAATATTGGCTTTGGCAACGATACTTGAAAAATCTTCATTGCTTTCAATTATAACATTGCCATCAGAAACATCTAAACCACCATGAATAAAATAATTAGCATCAAAATGTGAAGTGAATGCTGAATCAGTCAGTTTAAGCGCTTTATTAGTCAGTTTAATGGTGAGAAATTCGTGATAACTTATCCCCATATTGGCGGTGATAAACGATTGGTTACCCGCTAATTTCCAAAGCTCGGGCGCTGATTTTTCAGGCATTGCATAGTTGATCCATGCTATTTGTGGTGTAAATTTTCCTTCAGCTAGTGCCATCATAGGAAATGGCCCATGATGAATTGTAATTTCATCATTAAAAATAGTTGTTTCTGCTTGTTTTTTTTCTGCTTGCTTTTTGTCTTGTTCAAGTTGCAAATCGGTATCTTTGGGCACTAATTTAATGGTAAGGTGAAGTTGCGTTGAAAAAATAGCTTTTTGGTAATCGCTATATTCAATCACCACGTTAAACAAATTTTGATAATTATCAACTTGTTTTGTGATTTGTTGTATTTTATTGTCGATATTAGCTTCAATCATATTGCCAGTGTGCCAAGATGCGCCTATGTATCCTGAACCTAATACAGCAATAATTGCTATGGTAATAATGCTTTTTTTTATCATGATTTTCCGCTTATTTGGTTTAATTAATATTTGTTTTATTGAGCTGGTTCTTGATGCTCAGAAAACGCTTTTAATAAAGTTTTAATGTAGTCTATTCGTTCTGTTGATTGTAATTGTGAACGAAGTAATTTTAATCTATTGGCGCTTTCCAAACGGTAATTTTTCGGTTCTTTTTGAATTATTTCAATTAAATAATCAACCGATACCTTATTATTGCTACCAAATTCAATATAGCCACCTTTTTCACCAAATTCGATTTTTGTGATGCCTAATTGATTGGCGTGATAACGAATTTTGGTGGTTTCCAATAAAAATAGTACCGCATCGGGTAATTGACCAAAGCGATCTCGCATTTCGATTTGAATTTCTGTTAGCTCATCAAGGCTATTAATACTTGCAATACGTTTATAAAGCGATAATCGTGTATTTACATCAGGAATAAAATCATCAGGGATGAGTGTCGGTAAACGTAACTCGATTTCGGTTTGTTGGTTGTTGAGTAATGATTCAAGGGTTGGCTCTTTGCCTTCTTTGAGTGATTTAACGGCGTCTTCAAGCAATTCGATATAAAGATTAAAACCAATGGTTTCAATTTGTCCACTTTGATCGCTACCTAATAGTTCGCCTGCACCACGAATTTCAAGATCATGTGTCGCTAGGGCAAATCCTGCACCTAAATCTTCAAGCGAGGCAATGGCTTCAAGGCGCTTTTTAGCATCTTTGCTGAGCAATTTAGGGTGAGGTGTTAATAAGTATGCATAAGCTTGATGATAAGAACGACCAACACGCCCACGCAATTGGTGCAACTGAGCTAAACCAAATTTATCGGCTCGATCAATAATAATGGTATTAGCGTTAGGAATATCAATACCTGTTTCAACAATTGTTGTGCAAACTAGTACATTATAGCGTTGATGATGAAAGTCATTCATGACGCGCTCTAAGTCACGTTCATGCATTTGTCCATGACCAATGGTAATGCGTGCTTCGGGAACCAATTTTGCTAATTCTTCGCTGACTTTTTCGATATCTGATACATCATTATGTAAATAATAGATTTGACCGCCACGCAAAATCTCACGCAAAATGGCTTCTCTAATCACAAGATCATCATATTCTCGAACAAAGGTTTTTACCGCTAACCTGCGAGCTGGTGGTGTTGCAATAATAGAAAGATCTCGCATACCCGTCATTGCCATGTTGAGCGTTCTTGGAATTGGGGTGGCTGTTAGGGTTAAAATATCGATGTTTGCTCGCATTGCTTTGATGCGTTCTTTTTGACGTACGCCAAAACGATGTTCTTCATCAACAATTAATAAACCTAAATCTTTCCATTTAATATCTTCTTGTAATAATTTATGTGTACCAATGACGATATCAATTTTTCCCTCTCCAAGTGCTTCAATAATAGCTTTTTGCTGTTTGGCGGTCTTAAAGCGAGATAGGCTTTCGATGCGAATTGGCCAGTTGGCGAAACGATCGCAAAAGCTTTCATAGTGTTGTTCTGCAAGGAGTGTTGTGGGGACTAAAACAGCGGTTTGTTTATGATTAATTACCGCTAAAAAAGCAGCACGAATTGCTACTTCTGTTTTACCAAATCCAACATCACCACAGACTAATCTGTCCATGGCATAAGGCGAACACATATCGCCAATGACTGCACCAATAGCATTTTGTTGATCGTCGGTTTCTTGATAAGGGAATCCTTGGCAAAATAACTCATAGTGTTCTCGATCTTGTTTAAACTCGAAACCTGGTTTGCTTTCACGTTCAGCATAAATATCCAGTAGTTCAGCTGCGACATCTCGCACTTTTTCGGCCGCTTTTTGCCGTGCTTTACTCCATGTATCGGTGCCTAATTTATTTAGTGGAGCATTTTCTTCATCTCCACCAGAATAGCGACTAATTAAATTTAATGACGCAACAGGGACATAAAGTTTGGTATCGTTAGCATAGAGTAATATAAGGTATTCGGCTGTAATGCCACCTGTTTCTAATGTGGTGAGTCCTGCATATCGACCTACACCATGTTCCAAATGAACAACAGGTTTACCCGGTGTTAGCTCAGCTAAACTGCGAATAAGTGAGTCAGTATTAATGGCCTGCTTGTGTTCTTTTTTACGACGAATAATACGTCTGCCTAGTAGCTCATTTTCGGTAATAAATGCAAAATTATCTTGCTGATTAATAAAACCTTGTTCACTGGCACCAATCATTAGGTAAAAACGATTGTTGTTGCTTTGTTGCTCGTCAAGTTGATTGAGGGGTGTTGGGTGAATTCTAATTCGTCCTAAAATTTCTTGTAATGCTTCTTTACGTCCTTCTGATTCAACCGAAAATATGATTTTTCCTGTAAAATCTGCAATAAATTTTTCAAACTGTAAATAAGGATCTTTTTGCTGACTTTGAATGGCTATTTCTGGTAAAGCACAATAAGGTAGATTGATGTTTCTATTTGACTCAATAATTGGCTCGTGGGTTAAAACCATGCGTGGATATTGTTTGAAATAAGCAAATATTTCATCAGTTTTAGACCAGATCAAGTTAGGTTCTAAAAGCGGCCTCATTGGATCAACACCACGGCTATCAAAACGTTGACGAATATCATGCCAATATTTATTAGCGTATTGTTCAATATTTGCGGTATTGATGATGAGTGTCTTATCAAGAAAATAAGAACAAAGCGAAGTTAATGGCTCACTGAAAAACAGAGCTTGCCAATACTCAATACCTGTTGGCAAAATATTTTTACTCACTTGCTGGTAAATACTTTCTGGCTCTAATCTGACTTCAAATTTTTCGCGCCATTGGCTTCGAAATAGCTCAATAGCTGCTTTATCAAAGGGAAACTCATGAGCAGGTAGCAATTGGATTTGTTCTATTTCATCAAGTGTTCGTTGAGTTTCGGCATTAAAAGTGCGAATGCTGTCAATCTCATCATCAAAAAAATCAATTCGATAAGGGTGATTACTTCCCATCGGGTAGATATCAAATAGGGCACCGCGAGTGGCGTATTCACCATGTTCCATAACTTGGCTTACTGAACGATATCCTGCATTTTCAAGTTGTAAACGTAGGTTCTCTCGACTAATTTGTAAGCCTTGTTTCATTATAAACACATGCCCATTTAAATAGCTTTTAGGGCAGACTTTTTGCATTAATGTATTGATGGGTAAAATTAAAGCCCCTTTTTTTAGATGAGCTAAATGATACAAGCAAGACAAACGCTCAGAGATGATGTCTTGGTGTGGCGAAAAGCTATCATAAGGTAATGTTTCCCAATCGGGAAAAGAGATCGAAGGGAAAGGCGAGAACTGCTTTAGCTCTTCATCAATACGCGAGGCTTGTTGCATATCATCAGTAATAATCACAACTAAGCCATCATGAATATTTACGATTTGTGCACAAAGTTGTGATAAAGATGAGCCAACAAGTTGCCCAATGTGTTTTACTTCACCTGATTTTTTAGGTATTAACGTTGAAATATTTTGTGTTTTAGGCATGATGAGTTCGTTGAAATTGCTACAAGATTATAGGTTAGATTATAACGTAAGTACGTGGTTGTTTTCTATAACTGTTTAATCCTGTATGATAAGCACCTTGCATTTAACTCGTAAAACTTTGTCAAAAAGTTTCAGGTAATATATACGTTTATGTCAAAAATATTTCGCCCATTAGTGTTTTATATCGGTTTGCGTTATGTATATGGGCAAAAAACCGATGGTTTTGGTCGTTTTGTATCATGGTTATCAATGATTGGAATTATGCTGGGTTCTATTGGTCTAATCGTTGTATTATCTGTGATGAATGGATTAGAAGATCAAATGCAAAACAGTATTTTAAAGTTTTTTCCTCAAGCTCAAATTACCTCTAATCAAGGAAGAATTGATCCCAATGTCATTTTAAGTTCGCCTTTTGAAAAGATTACAGGAGTTAATCGCATTACGCCTTTAGTCACTAGTGATGTAGTATTACAAAGCGAACAAAGTATTACTGTCAGTACTTTAATGGGGGTAAAACCGGAAGATGAAGACCCAATAAGTGATTATATTTACATGGGTTCAATTTCGGATCTACAAGCAGGACAATATAATGTTATTTTAGGGCAAACGCTTGCCAATCAGTTAGGTGTTACAATAGGCGATAAAATTCGATTAATGGTGACAGATGCAAGCCAAATAACTCCAGTTGGGCGGATTCCTTCGCAACGTTTGTTTAATGTGGTTGGACTGTTTTCAGTTAATCATGATATTAATCAATCTCTTATTTATGTTAATCAATCTGATGCAAGAAATTTGTTACGTTATCCTGCCAATATGATCACTAGCTGGCGCTTATTCTTAGACAAACCCCTTGATATTGCATCGGTCACTAATACCGCATTACCAGAAGGGTTAGTGTTTAATGATTGGCGTGCAAAACGCGGTGAATTATTTCAAGCCATTAAAATGGAAAAGAATGTCATGGGATTATTGATTAGTTTAATTGTTATTGTTGCCGCTTTTAATATTATTACTTCATTAAGTTTACTGGTAATGGAAAAGCAAGGTGAAGTGGCTATTTTGAAAACGCAAGGTCTATCGCGATTTAAAATTATGTTCATTTTTATTATTCAAGGTGCAAGCTCCGGCATAATTGGCACGCTCTTAGGGAGTGTTTTAGGATTGTTACTTGCAGTCAACTTAAATGAAATCATGCAAGCGTTGGGCTTATCTTTAGCGGGTATTTTGCTACCGTCGCTCGTTGAGCCATCGCAAATTATTTTAATTATTATTGGATTGCTTATGTTATCGTTAATTTCAACTATTTATCCTGCATACCGTGCAGCCAATATTCAACCTGCTGAGGCTTTACGTTATGAATAATTCTGAAAAATTACTATCAGCAAACAATCTTTATAAAACTTATAAAGAAGGCAAAATGGTAACGGAAGTTTTAAAAGATGTTTCATTTGATATTTACCCAAAGTCGTTACTCGCCATTATTGGTAGCTCAGGCTCAGGTAAAAGTACATTATTACATTTACTTGGTGGGCTTGATAAACCCACTTCAGGTGATATCATTTTTAAATCACAGCAGTTAAATCAATTATCTGAACAAGAAAAAGCGCGATTGCGCAATCAAGAAATTGGCTTTGTTTATCAATTCCATCATCTATTACCTGATTTTACAGCATTAGAAAATGTAGCTATGCCACTGTTAATTGGTGGTGTTTCGCCAAATGAAGCAAAACAACGTGCTAGGGCAATGTTAGAATCCGTTAACTTAGTAAAACGAGCTAACCACCGTCCTTCTGAACTGTCTGGTGGTGAACGCCAACGTGTAGCAATAGGGCGAGCATTAATTAATAATCCCGCTTTAGTTATGGCTGATGAACCGACGGGTAATCTTGATAAATCAACGGCAGATTCTATCTTTGAGCTATTGATTAAATTAAATCGTGAACATGGCACTGCATTTTTAGTTGTTACGCATGATCTAGAGTTAGCCAGTAAACTTGATAAACAGTTGGTGATGAGAAATGGCAAACTATCTGATAGCGTATCATCAGATAAAAAGCTAATGGATAACTAATATGAATTTATCTTTAATTACCGCCATCAAATTTCGAAAAGGGCGCCGTAAAAGTGGCATGGTGTCATTAATATCTATCATTTCAACATTAAGTATTGCTATTGGTATAGCGGCATTAATCATTGGGTTAAGTGCCATGAACGGCTTTGAACGAGAACTACATAACCGCGTATTATCTGTTGTGCCTCATGGTCAATTGTATCTTGATTCTGGCAATTTAGAGAATTGGCGCCATGTACAGCAAGAGCTTACAGAAAATAAAAATATTGTATCAGCCGTTCCATTTGTTAGTTTTACTGGGCTTATTGAAAACGGTAGTAAACTTGGTGCTGTTGAAGTACAAGGGCTTGATCCTGAGCAAGAACAGCAAATTAGTGCATTACCTAACTATGTGCTCAATCATAAATGGCAAGAATTTAAGGCAGATAATCAACAAGTTATTATTGGTTCTGGTTTAGCAAAATCTTTAGCGGTAAAAGAGGGGGCTTGGGTTTCTTTATTAATTCCTGTATCAGCAAGTGGATCAACTCAACTTAAACCGCCTAAGCGAGTTCGCTTACAGGTTATTGGTATTTTGGATTTAAGTGGTAGTTTAAGTAATAACGTTGCTCTATTGCCTTTAGTTGATGCGCAAAAACTACTCAATATAGGTGACAGTGTCACTGGGATAATGATTAATGTCAATGATGTATACCGAGCTAATCAAATTATAGGCCAAGCTGCATTGAGCTTAGATGACACCTTATCATTTAATAGCTGGGAAAATTCATTTGGTTTTATGTATCGCGATATTCAAATGATACGACAAATTATGTATCTGGCAATGATTGTGGTCATCGGTGTTGCTTGTTTTAATATTGTATCAACGTTAGTTATTGCTGTTAAAGACAAACAACGTGACATCGCCATATTGAAAACACTAGGTGCAACTAATCGATTAATCAAACATATTTTTATTTGGTATGGGGTAATTTCTGGATTAATTGGTAGTTTAATTGGTGTTATTTTAGGTGTGATATTGTCATGGCAACTTTCCAACATTATGGGGTTCTTTGAATCATTAATGGGGCATAAAATTTTAAACAGTAATATCTATTTTATCGATTTTTTACCATCTGAAATTCACTTCTTTGATGTGGCGATAGTGTTTATAACTGCTATGTTACTTAGCTTAATTGCTAGCTACTATCCTGCTAAACGAGCTTGTAAAATTGAGCCAGCCCGAATCTTAAATAGCTTTTAACAGTTAGCTTAAATAAAACGCTGTTTGATTGGTTATCATCAGCGTTTTTTTATTATTAATTATAGATATAATAGCCATTAGGTAAGGCATAATGCATATATACTATATATATTGCCAATGCAGTAGTCATCAATAATAGGCTAATAATAAGTAACGCTAGCTTACTTGGATATTTAAAAATTTTAAGACACAATGAAATTAGCCCACCAAGAACAAATCCAGTACAAGCACCACCGATATGTGCCATATTATCAATTGAAGGCAATAATCCTAATCCAGCAGTTAAAATTAAACTTAGTAGCATTGCCTTGATTGGCATTTCTTGTATATTGGTTTTAAACACTAAGCTATAGGCTAATAATGCAGTAATAACACCTAAAATAGCACCTGATGCACCACAACTAATTACATTATGGTGAATTGTGGCAATATCGCTTGATAAGCTTCCTACTAAACCAGAGAAAAAATAAATACCAATAAAAGCAATGCGAGGTATACGCTGTTCTAAAATTGGTCCAATACTCCATAATGCCAGCATGTTCATGGCTAAGTGAGTAAAACCTACGTGCATAAATAAATTGGTAAACATACGCCAATATTGACCAGAAAAAGTCAGTTCTGCCACATCGGCTCCCCAATCAATTAAAAAATGATTTTCATACAAGGTTGAAAAACCTCGGCTATCAAGCAATCTAAATGCAAAAAAGCAAAAAATGTTTACAACAACCAAGGTTGAAGTGATTTTAGATTGATTTGCGTAATATTTAAGGTCATTTAAAGCGCTCATCAAAAAATCCTTTTAAATCGTTTTGTATCATTAAATGGTATATTAATAATAAATGGTATATTAACAATGTGCAGGCTTAATTTAGTCGTTTACCTAATATCAGCAAATCACACTGAACATTATCAAGTTCAGCAATTTTGGGAAGAAAGCCCCATTGTTCATATTGCATTTTTTTAAATAAATTAACGCTAGGTAAATTATGCCCAAAAACGTAGCTAAAAATTGCCTCAATTCCAGTTTTTTTGGCAAATTTTTCAATTTCAGCTACCATAAATTGACCAATTTTTTTACCACGAAAATCTTGATGAAGATATAAGCTAATCTCAACAGTTTTATAAAATGCAGGACGACCATAAAACGAAGATAAACTAATCCAACCACATGGTTGATCTTGGTATTTTATTAGCCAAATTGGGCGATTATGTGGATTATGTTGGTGAAACCAGTCTAATCGACTCTCAACAGAAACCGGCTCCGTGTCGGCAGTGACTTGCCTGCCGGCAATTGTTGAATTATAAACATTAACAATAAAAGGCAAATCGGTTAATGTGGCATCTTGATAAGTAATCATAGCATTTGTTGTAAGTGATTAAAGTAATTTTATTGTAGTTTTATTATTTGTTTTAGGCAATAAAAGATATTTTTTCAACAAAGAAGATAAAAGCCTATCGTTTGTTATTTTATCAAATAATATTAGGATAATATTGTTTAATAATACTGGATGCTGACCAAATGGGTTGTTATCATCCTACCAAAATCCTTGCCAACCTTTTTTTTAATAATAAATTAAAGTAAATAAAAACAAATAGTTAATGTAGTGTCTAATAAAAGGTTTTTTGAAGATAAAAATCTTATTTGCCTTTTATTAAACAACGTTTATAGTATATTCGATTCTAGTTTACCGCCGTTTACCGCCGTATAGGCGGTTTAGAAAGCAATAGCTGAAAACGAAAACTCAAAACCAACGTTTACTGCCGTGCAGGCGGTTTAGAAAATTAACCCTAATTATTGGCTTTTTTATGTAAAGTTTACCGTCGTGTAGGCGGGTGTGTTTATAATGACAGTAAAAATCTATTGGGAATTTAAAGGACAATTAGCTATAGATTTTTATTGATTAACATGAGTAATCAACCATTAATTAACTGCAATAAATTAGCTACTAGATAAGGACAGCCTTTAGGGATTTTATATAAAATCCCTTATTTAATTTAGCATTTATCAACAAAGTAACGCATAATGCGATTATCATTAGTTAGTTCGGGGTGAAAGGCGCAAACTAGGATATTATTTTGTTCTGCCATAATACAATGCTGTTGGACAAATGCGAGTTGCTGAACAGCTTTTCCTGCTTTGGCAATATAGGGGGCTCGAATAAATACAGCGGGTATTTGTAGACCAACAACTGCTATATCTAAGGTTGTTTCAAAGCTGTTAACTTGGCGTCCAAATCCATTTCTTTCAACACTTATATCGATTAAATTTAATAACTCTACTTCGTTATGTGTTGTGGTTTTACCGCAAAGCACAAGCCCAGCACAAGTGCCAAAAACACCTTTGCCTTGTTTAGCAAATTGTTGAATGGGTGTTAAAAGCCCATTTTGTTTGATTAAACGGCTGATTGTTGTGGATTCTCCACCTGGGATAATTAAACCATCTAACCTTGCTAATTGTTCAGTTTTCTGAACTAAAGACGTTTGTACATTGTTGATACTACTTAACATTATCATATGCTCACTTACCGCACCTTGTAAATTAAGCACACCAATATGCTTGATACTTGGTTTTGATGAATACATTATTACCAACCCCGATCTTGCATTCTTTCAGATTGAGTCAGTGTGCTAATTTCAATGCCTTTCATTGCTTCGCCTAAACCTTTTGAAAGCTGAGCTAAGCGTGGATAATCGTCAAAATAAGTCGTGGCTTGTACAATGGCTTTGGCAAATTTTTCAGGGTTTTGTGATTTAAAAATCCCAGATCCAACAAAAATACCATCGGCACCAAGTTGCATCATTAATGCCGCATCGGCGGGGGTTGCTATGCCGCCTGCGGCAAAATTAACAACGGGTAATTTTCCTTGCTGTTTGATTTGTAAAACCAGTTCGTAAGGTGCATTTATTTCTTTGGAAAAGGCCATTAATTCATCTTTTGATTTACTGACCACTAGGCGGATTTGCTCATTGACTTTACGCATGTGGCGCACAGCTTCAACAATGTTACCCGTGCCGGGTTCACCTTTGGTGCGTAGCATTGATGCACCTTCGCCAATTCGGCGTAGTGCTTCACCCAAATCACGGCATCCACAAACAAATGGCACGGTAAATTCATCTTTAAGTAAGTGGTACTGTTCATCGGCAGGGGTTAATACCTCGCTTTCATCAATATAATCAACGCCCATCGATTCTAGAATACGGGCTTCAATAATATGACCAATTCGAGCTTTAGCCATAACAGGTATACTCACATTTTTCATCACTTGCTCAACAATGGTTGGATCAGCCATTCTGGCTACGCCACCAGCCGAGCGGATATCCGACGGTACTCGCTCTAACGCCATCACTGCAACTGCGCCAGCTTGTTCGGCAATTTTGGCTTGTTCTGCATTAACAACATCCATAATTACACCGCCTTTTTGCATTTGTGCCATGCCTCGTTTAACGGTTTGTGTGCCTGTTACTTGGTTCATCTTTTACTCCTTTTTAGGTTTATAATGGCAATATTGTTTAACGTAATTAGTGTGGCGTATTATTCAAAAATAAAGCACAATAAAAAACAGCCAATTGGACTATAATAAAACCATCCAATTTTGGGCAAATTTGCTGTAACAAAAATAATTAAAAAACGGGCTAAACCATTAAAGCGGAGTAATAATGTGGGATAAACAAAAACTGGTACCATTTACTGGAGCGCTTTTTAAAAAGGTGACGCAGCTAATAGAACACTATATTGAACAGGGCGTGTTGATCGCAGGTGAAAGGCTACCTTCAGAACGTGATCTGGCAAAAAAATTATGTGTTAATCGCTCAACTGTGGTTCATGCGCTGGAGTTGTTAACAGAACGGGGTGTGCTGATCCGCCGTCAAGGGAGTGGCACCTATGTTAATAAGCAAAAATGGGGCGTGCAAGCTTATTCATCGATTAATTGGCGTTTACCTGCACATTTTTATCATAATAAACAATCATTTTATCAGCAAAAAGTAGCACAAATTCGCGAACAACAATTGTGTATTTGTGATCTGGCTAATGGTGATTTACCAACATATTTAATCCCCAAGCTCCAGTTGCCAAATATTTCGTTAAATGAATTAATTATGCACGAAAAAAACAGTGATATGTTGCAATTAGGTTTGCCATCGCTTAAAGCACAAATTGCACTTTATATGCAAAGCCAGTTTGCTATGCAAGTTGATATTAATGAAATTTTAATTACATCAGGTACGCAACAATCATTATTTCTTATTACACAGGGCTTACTTAAACCTGGCGATGCAGTTGGTATAGAGTCTCCTTCTTATTTTTACTCATTACCTTTGTTTCAAGCAGCGGGATTACGTTTATATGGTATTGAATGCGATAATGAAGGCATAACGCTTGATAGCCTATCAAATTGTGTACGGCAACATCAAATAAAATGGTTATTTTTAAATCCTATTTTTCAAAATCCAACAGGGTTTGTTATGAGCAATGAGCGAAAGTTGGCAATATTGGCATTTTGCCGACTACAATGTATCGGGATTGTTGAAGATGATGCTTATAGCCGTCTAGCATTTACTCCTGATTTAGCTGTAACGCCAATTAAAAAGTATGATCAGCATAACCAAGTTATCTATTTAGGGTCGTTATCAAAATATATTGGGCGTAATATTCGTGTCGGGTGGATGTTAGCTCCGCATAATATTATCGAAAATTTAGCCAAAATTCGTCACCATATTGATTCAGGTTTAAGTATATTGCCACAATTATTAGCTCAAGAATATTTACAACGTTATCATGCCTCACACCAACAACAATTACGTCAAGCGCTACAAATCAAAGCTGAACAGTTAATGCAGTGGTTAGATAGCTATTTTGGTGGTGACATTACTTATCAAGCGCCGTTGGGTGGTTTTCATCTGTATGCACATTTGCCCGTGAGCACGGTGGCGCAAGAATCAACCTTGCTTAATCAATTGCTGTCAAAAGGGATAATTGTATCGCAAGGTGCCGATTTTGGTGACGAACTTGGCACCATTAGGTTAAGCTTTGGTCATTTTGATCAGCAACTGAATATGGACAAATAAAATAGATTAGCTTTTTATTTTGTCAGATAGCATTTTCGTTGCACTCAGTAAATATTGAACAAACTCGTTGATTCTTTCACTTGGCATTTGAAATCGAACCCCTGATGTGCTAATTGCGGCAATGACTTTGCCACTTTTATCATAAACTGGTGCAGCTAAGCAGGTCACTTCATCAAAGTCTTCGGCGTTATCAAATGCCCAACCTTGTTCGCGTATTTTTTTAAGTTCCTTTTTGTATGCCGTTTTTGTGGTAATTGTGTTTTGTGTTTTAATCACTAAGTTTTCGTTTGGATATAACTCATCAATACGCTGTTCTGGTTCCCATGCTAAAAGTGCTTTACCAAGAGCAGAGCTATGCAATGAAAGCTTGCGACCTAGCCAGCTTTTGACCTGAATTGCGCTAGGGCTTTCGACTTTGGCTAAATAAATCGCTGAGTTGCCGTCTAATATGCCTAAATGGCAAGCAAGTTGTGTTTTATCTCGCAAAAATGAAAGAGGCTCAATGGCTAGCTCTTTTATATTAAATTGTTCAATTGCTTTATTGCCAAATTCATAAAAAGCAAGTCCTAAAAAGTATTTTCCTTCATTTTGCCTTAATAAGCTATTAGTAATCAAACTGGCAAGTAATGTTGATTTACTTTAGTGGTTATTTTTTAATCGATTCATAGAAGTATTAAATAATCAAAATATTAAAGAGTTATCAACAAGCTTATTCAATACTTATTAAATCCAACAGTGAATAATATTTTAAGTTAGTTTTGGCATTATTAGTTAAGCCTGTGATGAAGGTTTGCTTCAAAATTTGTTCTGACGATTAAACTTAATTTGCTTGTTTTATTTTGGTGTATAATCCTATAATTTATTGTTATTATTGATAAAATTGATATTTATCTTCATTAGCTTTTCGATATGAGATATATTCAGATGAGTGGAAATTACCAATCAATAATTATTCCTTAAGCATAATTAAATCATTTAGCCAATTATTAAAATTAGTTTCATCTTATTATTTATTATTAAATTGTGTTATAAATAATTGAAGGTGTTTTGTAACTTAATGATTAAATAAAAATCCTTGGCAAAGAATGTTAACTAAATAATTCAAATTTAGTTAATGAATTGTTTTATGTCGATCTTCTTAGGGTTACTGAATCTTAGCGGGTTGTTTACTGATAATGCCCTAAATGGTTATAATTAATACATAATTTAATAATTAATAAATGATATTAGGAGGCAGTTTTGCATCTTTCACCAAAAGCTTTTCGTGTTTTAGGGATTGTTGCTACATTTGCATCATTAGGGATGTATGTTTCTTATATTCCTCAAATCATTGATAATTTACATGGGCTTAAATCAAATCCTACTCAGCCATTAGCAGCTGCGATTAACTGCTCACTTTGGGTTTGCTATGGTTTATTAAGAGAAAAAAAAGACTGGCCAATTGCAATTGCTAATTCGCCGGGTGTGTTTTTTGGCTTAATGGCTTTTTTTACCGCTCTATAAATAAGGTAAAGATAAGTAAGGTAAAGCCATTGAACGGTAATTAATTATAGGGTTATTGCTGTTTTGTGGGAATTTTGTTTTCAATGATAATGCAAGGCCTTTTGAATCAGGTTGAAAAAGTAAGCTTTTTTAAGCTAAATAAAATCATAACTAGAGAAGTTTAATATTTGATCTATTTAAAAACTATTTAATAATCAATAGGTTTTTTAGTTATCAACAGGTTTGTTAAACTGTTATCAAACTTTACTGTGAATAAGTTGTGTTAGCAGATTTGTTGGATATTTAATTATGGCGCAATGTTATTTGTAGTTGTAATTCAAAAAGTAAAGGTAAATTTTCCAATCATTTTCTATTGCAGATGGTAGTTAAATTACATATAAAAGGGAAAAAAATGAAAAAATTAATCGGCATGTTTTTACTTGGTTTACCGATGTTGGCGGCGGCATCAAATTGTGATGAAATTAGCCGTAACATTGCCGAAAAAATCAAAAATAATGGCGTAGATCCGTCACTGTTTCAGCTGAAATTAGAATCGGTTGATAAGTCAGAACAGCAAATTGAAGGTAAAATTGTGGGATCATGTGATCGTGGTCAGCAACATATTATTTATGTTCGTTTATATAGCACTACAACCACGTCACAAACACCGTCAACTAATGCAAAAGATGAGCCTACACAAAGTGATGAGGACAACTTAACACAGCCTTCAACAATTAATCCAACAGAACAAAATGCTCAACCGATTCCCCAAGATAATCAATTAGCACCAGTACAGAATTAATTATCAGTAGTTAGTCACAGTCTTGAGTCAAAAAATAGGGCGTAGTGCCCTATATTTTTATGGCATGGTTATAGTAAATGGTTGTAATTTACTTTGGTATCATCGCTCCATACACTTGCTTGTACTTGGCCAATGTGTTTTTGCTGTAAAAGTAGCATTGTTAGTCGTGATTGACCAATACCGCCACCAATTGTTTGTAATAAATCCCCATTGATTAAAGCTTTATGCCAAGCAAATTGCAAGCGATCTTCGTCATTAGTCAACTTTAATTGGCGTTTTAATGTTTCAGGATCGACACGAATACCCATTGATGAAATTTCAAAGGCACTATTTAATACCGAATTCCACACTAAAATATCGCCATTCAAACCTTTAGAGCCTAAATCGTTATTGCTACTCCAATCATCATAATCAGGAGCACGCACATCGTGTCTTTCATTATTTGAGAGCTTACCGCCAATACCAATTAAAAATACAGCGCCAAGCTCTTTGGAGATTGCGTTTTCTCGTTCTTTAGGTGGTAAATTTGGATAGCGCTTTAAAAGTTGTTCGCTATCGATAAAAGTGATTGATTCGGGTAAAAAGCGTGAAAGATGATATTGTTGAGATACCGCTTTCTCAGTCGCTTTAATAGCGGCATAAATATTATCGACAGTTTGTTTTAAATAAGTTAAATTGCGATCTTCAGGGCGAATGACTTTTTCCCAATCCCACTGATCAACATAAACGGAATGAATTGGCGAAAGCTGATCTTCGTCAGGGCGCAATGCTTTCATATTTGCATAAATTCCCTCGCCAGCTTCGAATTGGTGATCACTTAAAATCTTACGTTTCCATTTTGCAAGTGAGTGTATAACTTCATATTGTGCATTAGGAATTGCTTTTACCTTAACTTGTACTGCGTGCTCAGTCCCTGACAAATTATCTTGAATACCATCGCCCACTTTACTTAATAACGGGGCTTGCACTTCAATAAGTGATAAACGCTCGGCAAGCTGATTGGCAAAAAATTGCTTAACAAAGCTAATTCTCTGCTGTTGCTCTTTAAATGATATCGTCATGTTTACACTCTAGTTATTTAGTTTTTGGTGTATGAGTAAGGTAAACTAGATGAGTACATTTTGCAAGATGTAGATAGAGTATTAAAACAAGGTTTTATACGTATTCAGTTTTATGGTTTTTGATAATTTAGCGCATTGCTAAAATAGAGAAATTTATAAAAATAATTATGATCACACAAAAACAATTGATTTTTTTAACGTTATTTTTCTTTACGCTTCTTAACAAAAATTTTATTGTGAAACATAATTCATTTCTTTATACTTTGTCGAAAAATCGGAAGCATTTGTAATAAAACAAATAAGTAAAAGGATAAAAGGATAAAAGGATAAAAGGATAAAAGGATAAAAGGATAAAAGGATAAAAGGATAAAAGGATAAATGGATGATAACATGTTAAAATACAATTGTTTACATCAAGTTGGCCAACCAATAAATTATGGCTTATTTGGCGTTAAGAACGGGAAGCGATATCTCGGTTATAATAATCTAATAACAAGGGAATGTTATAAGTTCCATTTTAAAAAATCAAAATTTTTATTTGCACCATTAAATTCTCTGTTTATTGGCATCTGTTTGCCACTAACAATGAGCATCAATACAGCGAGCGCTTTAAATGTGACAACAGTTAATGCGATCAATGGTAATGCGCCGTATTTAACATTTGATAATGGAATAACTAAAGTAAATGATACTAGCTCATTATTAGGAATAACGTTATCTGATGGAACAATCATCAAAGCGGATGACGACAACTCCAGCGAAAGTCACCCGATAGAGTTACCTAATGCAAATGATACATATTCAGATATCCAAACAGCAGTACCATTTCCTAGTGAAGGTAATAATAATTATCCAGTAATTAATATCAATAATTTGATTAATGAGCCGTATAACTATTTTGGCGATGATGATGGTGATGGTAACGCGACCGCCATGGGAAATGTGAAAGTAAAATGGGAAAGCAAAAATGCCCGCAATAGCTATGAAGATATTACATCAATAGTCAAAAATGGTTCAAATGCAATACTAAGCATCTGTAATCCCCTCTATAAACTAACTATAAGTTCAACAGATGGCTACTTACAGACCGAATATGGTGTGCCTAATACTACTAATTTCGCAGGTGGAAGCCATACATATTATATCAAGCCTAATAAAAAAACCGCATCGGTTTGTTATGCTCAACCTAGTTTAGTGATAGATGGGACCTCTGGTAGGGTGGCGTACATGGGGTTTAGTGATTATTACGATTTAGATTGGGATGGAATGACGTGGGTAGCTAATAAAGGGTATAGAGTATTCAGCGCCTCAAATAGTGGAAATTATGAAGGAGATTCAAGTATAACTTGGAATAACTTTCCAAGCACTGGCTCACATGGATTGTTTTTTTATTTATTATTTAAAAATATAACGCCTGCTCAGGTATTAGCTGCTAATGGCAATACAGTAAGAGCAGAAGAGGACAGTAATGTAAGTTTAGCCCTTAGTGCGGAAAACACTCCTCGTTGGGCATTCCATTTTAGCATGGGGGGCTTAAAGCCTAGTAGCGTAGGTGATGTGGAACCAGGTTTGAAGATAACGCTAAAAGGTCCTAGGTATAACTCAGGGAATAAGAGTTTTAGCCCGGTTACCTTTAAGTTGTACGCCGACAGTGGAAAAACAAAATTATTATATGAATTTAGACTAATGCGTTGGTATATAGTGCAGCCAGGAATTAATTATAAAGGAACAAACATCGGAGCAGATGCGCAAGCACAAGTGAGAAATTATTGCCAAAGTTTAGGTAGCGGCTATCGCTTACCAGATGTTAATGATTATACGAACGCAAACACAAAATATTATGGGTGGGAAGGGGGCATTCCTGGTAGACCTTTGAATAGTTGGGAAAATGGTGTTTATCGTCGCCAATTAAGCTATCAGGAGACTGGAACGAAATGGCAAGGGGGAATATTTAGTGAATGGGGGTGTATGGCCCCAGCTAGTAGTAGTGTAGACCCTAATGAGCCGTATAATTGTACTGGTTATTCAGGAAGTGATTGGGATATATATGCTGGGTATTGGAGTGGCAATAGTGGTTATTATGATTTAGGGTTAACGGTTAGTGCAAATGAAGGCAATGCTTATCGATATAATTTTTACCGACAATCTGCGGTTAGCCGAGCCGTTTGTGTAGCTCCATAATGAAATAGTTGTAGACTCAATCAGGCAAGATCATACCCATTCTACATAGTAGGCTGGGTATGATCTTGCTGAGTTCAAAAAATAAGTGAATAATTGTAATGGTTTTTACTTAATTTGATATTTAATTTATTTTATAACCAAAAAAGCGTGCTAGAAATAAATCAAATAGCAAAACCCAGATTATGGGCGATCTAGCGTTGCTAATCAATTCTGTGAACAAGGAATATTAGCTTCAGGTTGTGGCGATTATATTATTATTTAGAAAGTTTTAAAAAATATTTAACCGCCAGCATCCAAGTTATTTATGCGTATAAGATATCTATTATGTTGGATGTATTATAGGGAATAGGTAAAATATACCAATAAACGTTCACTGATACCTAATCAAGGCTAGGTTTTGCCAAAGTTTATACCCAAAAATAATTTAATTGCGACAGGTATGCTTGATGATAAGTGCTTCCTTTCTTTGATATTGAACAAATGCCACTATTACGCATATGAATGAGCGACCGAATAATGCGCATAAAGAAAGCTATGCTCATGAATTTTATTTTTAACCTTGAATATATTGCTCACACCCAAACCAAAGCTTATAGTCACAAACGAATAGAATTTGTGAACGATTGCATAAGACGATAGAAATTGAAAGTTACGATGTGGTGTTCAGACATAAGACTTATATTGAATTATCTGAAATTCAACAAGATATTGAACAAGAGCTGGAATTTTAAAATAAAGAAAGAACGTATTCAGGCAAGTATTTTTATGGCAAAACGCCGTGGCAAATTTTGCTAGGTACAAAAGGTGTTAGTTAAGGAAAAGCAACTGGACAATTTATTTTACTCATCGGCTCCTCATTTTGTTAAAATGTATATTCGATGAATATTTAGTGTCTGTTAGATTAAGTTTGAGCTACTACAATCAATAAAAAAACCGTTCTTAAATAAACGGTTTTTTATTGATTGATACTAACTTAGTGCTTATTAAGCTTTGTATTTTCTCATTACAATTGAGGCATTAGTGCCACCAAAACCAAAACTATTTGACATGACTGTTGTGAGTTCACGTTCAGTTGGTTCGGTAATAATATTCATACCAATAGCAGCTTCATCAAGTTCATCAATGTTGATACTTGGAGTAATAAAGCCATGTTCTAACATTAATAATGAATAGATAAGCTCTTGTGCGCCAGTGGCACTTAATGAGTGGCCTGTCATTGATTTGGTTGATGAAATAGCCGGAATGTTATCACCAAAAACTTGTTTGATTGCCCACAATTCTTTGACATCTCCAACTGGGGTTGATGTACCATGAGTATTGATATAATCAACAGGTACATCTAAGTCTTGAATAGCCAGTTGCATACAGCGCATTGCACCTTCGCCTGATGGTGCCACCATGTCATGACCATCTGATGTTGCACCATAGCCAACAAGTTCACCGTAAATATGAGCTCCACGCGCAAGAGCATGTTCTAGTTCTTCAACAACAACCATACCAGCACCGCCAGCAATAACAAAACCATCACGGTTTTTATCATAAGCGCGTGATGCCTTTTCTGGATTGTCGTTATATTTGGTTGATAAAGCGCCCATAGCGTCAAATTCGCAAGACATTTCCCAGCAAAGCTCTTCACCACCACCAGCAAAAACAATATCCTGTTTGCCAAGTTGAATGAGTTCAGCTGCATGACCAATACAGTGAACCGATGTTGCACAAGCTGATGTCATTGAATAGCTAACACCTTTAATTTTAAATGGAGTTGCTAAACAAGCCGAAATTGCTGATGACATTGATTTGGTTACTGCATAAGGACCAACTCCTCGTAATCCTTTTTCTTTCATGCCAGCAACGACATTGTATTGTGTCTTAGTTGAACCACCATAGCCCGCAATTAGACCAGTACGAGGGTTAGAAACTTGTTCAGGGGTTAATTTTGCATCTTCAATAGCTTGTTGCAAAGCAAGATAACCATAAATAGAAGCATCATTCATAAAACGAACAACTTTGCGATCAATCAATCCTGTAGTATCTAGTTTGACATTTCCGCATACATGGCTACGCATACCGCTATCTTTCATTTCTTGAGAAAAGGTAATACCGCTACGGCCAATTTTTAGTGATTCTAAAACTTCTTTAGTATTATTCCCAATACTTGAAAGAATTCCTAACCCTGTAATAACAACACGTTTCATTTACTATTTAGCTCCTAAGTTATATCTGGCTTCATACAAAAAAGTGCGTTGATTATAGCGTACAGTTGTAAGCTGAACAATACTTTGCCGAGTTTTTTATTTCTGTATCCTAATATCGCCTTAATTATTTATATAGGTAAAGCAATTACAATAAATTTACCGCTTAAAAAAATGATTAAAATAGTGAGTGATGACGGTTTTTGTTAGCAATATATACTTGCAAAACCTACTATGGCTACGATATACTGTATAAATAAACAGGCAAGTGTTGAGTTCAATATGACTGGAAAAATAATAACCAAACTGGAAATTTTAGCTGAATCGGCAAAATATGATATTTCTTGCTCGTCGAGTGGTGCATCAAGAAATAATAAAAATAAAGGCATAGGTAATGCATATAAATCTGGTATTTGCCATTCATTTACCGCTGATGGGCGATGTGTTTCTTTACTCAAAATTATGTTAACTAATTATTGCATGTTTGATTGCGCTTATTGCATTAACCGACAAAGTAACGATATTCCTAGAGCTGGTTTTACTCCGCGTGAATTGGCTAACCTCACCATTGAGTTTTATCGTCGTAATTATATTGAGGGTTTATTTATTAGTTCGGGCATAGTTAGAAGTCCCGATCATACCATGGAAAAAATGATTAGAGTGGTAAAAATTTTGCGCCATGAGCACGATTTTAATGGTTATATTCATATGAAGGCGATCCCTGGCGCAAGTAACGAGCTAATTAATCAAGCTGGCATGTTAGTTGATAGGATGAGTGTTAATTTGGAAATTCCAACCGAAGAAAATCTTAAATTATTAGCACCTGATAAAGATCACCAAAGTATCTATCAGCCTATGCGTCAAATTCATCAAAACCTATTAGAAAATATTGAAGATCGCAAAAAATTTCGTGCTACACCCAAATTTGTACCCGCCGGTCAAAGTACACAAGTTATTATTGGTGCAACAGATGAATCAGATAAACAGATATTACAATTAACGGCCAAACTTTACAAACGACCTAGTATGAAGCGGGTTTACTATTCGGGATTTATTCCTGTAAATGGTTACGATAAACGTTTACCTGTAGTGCAAGAGGTGCCAAGAGTACGTGAAAACCGTTTATATCAAGCGGACTGGTTACTGCGTTTTTATGATTTTAATGTTGATGAAATTGTTAACGATCAATACCCCGATCTTGATTTGACTGTCGATCCTAAGCTATCTTGGGCCATCCGCAACCCACAATGCTTTCCAGTTGATGTTAACCGTGATAGCTACCAAAAAATTTTGCGGGTGCCAGGTATTGGTATTAAATCGGCCAAGTTGATTGTGATGGCAAGGCGTCATCGAAAGCTTACTTTTGATGCGCTTAAGCGCATTGGCGTTGTTTTAAAGCGTGCACAATTTTTTATTGTTTGTCATGAAATGAGGAAATTTAAAGTGCTTGATTCATCGGCCGAGTATATCCGACTCTCTTTGCAAGATCCCCCTTTGTTAGAGGCAAAGCAAGATAATATTCCACAGCAACTAGTCATGGGATGGTAGAGTATGTTAGCATTCTATTACGATAAAAGCTTTGAAGGATTATTATGTGCGGTATTTGAGGCTTTTAAGCTCAAAAAAATGCCTGAATGTTTGTTAGCTACAGAGCAAGTAGAGCCACTATTAGTATCTGACACACATCATGTCGAATTTGATAATGCCAAATATGAGCGTGTTCGAAAGGCATTAATTAACAAACTTAGTAAAGTTGCTCTACGCCATTTAATGTATGTTTGGTTATCTGAACTGCCCGAAAGTGATTTAATCGTTTTTCGCTATATTTGCAAGGTATTTAAATCATCTCAATCAATCGAAACCGATTTTGCCGATCAAGATGTGCTGGCGGTACATGATATCGCTAAAAAAGTTAGTCGAGAACGGCATCGTGTGATCCAATTTGTACGTTTTAGTGCTATAAATAATCCTGTTAAAGATGTGTTTAATGATAAAGAAGATAAAATCTATTTTTCAATCATTGCTCCTATATATAACGTATTGCCGTTGGTACTAAAGTTTTTTAAAGATCGTTTTGCTGATCAAAAGTGGGCTATCTATGATGAAAAGCGCGAATATGGTTATATTTATAATTTACATAGCATTAAACCCGTTTCGCTGACTGATAAAAATGATTTGATTATTAACAGTCAAGTGAATAAAAATTATCTAGCTAGGGATGAAGCATTATTTCAAACCATGTGGTTACGTTATTGTAATGCGTTAACTATCAAAGAACGAATCAACCCAAAATTACAAAGGCAACAAATGCCAAGTCGATTTTGGCATTTGTTGCCAGAAATGAAACTCATGTTGAAATAAATTCTAAAACCAAAGGTCGCCAATAATTGACAGCCTTTAGTATAATTTAATAAAAATTATTGAGAATCAATATCGCTAATAAAATCATTAATAGATTCTTCGCGTTGTTGCTGCTTATTTTCGTCTACTTTACCACCAGAGGCTACAAAGTCATGACGTTGAAAGTAAGCATTGCGCATAAAGTTATAAGGGTCATCGCTATTCTTAATTAAATCTTCATATTCAATCGCAACTGCACGCGCTTCAATACCGTCAAATACACCACGTACTAACGCCCATTGCCAATCTAACCAAACAAGTGGAGGATAAAGGGTATCAACCACACTACCACCTTCGTTTCTTAACGTTGCGGAACCATAAAATGGCAATACAACATAAGGGCCATAAGGCAGATCGTAATGACCTAAAACATCACCAAAAGTTCGTTTTCCACCTTTTTGCAATTGTGGATCTGACATACTTGCAACATCCACCAAACCAGCAAAACCGAAAACCGTATTTAAGAAAAAGCGTGCTAAATGCGTTCCGGCTTTGTGAACATCGCCTTGTAATAAGTTGTTTGCCATTGATGCAGGTTCGGAAAGATTAGACGAAAAGTTAACTACACCTGTACGAATAGGTGATGGAACGTAATCCTTCCAAGCGACTGCAGCTGGACGTAAGACATAAGGATCAAGCGCATAGTAGTTAACATTAAACATGGTTTTGTTAAAGCCAGATAATGGGTCACTATAGGAATTTGTTTCAGGTTGATAAGTGGCACAACTGGTAAGCGCCATCACAGAAAACATCATACCAACTATTCGTTTTTTCATAGTATCTTTAATTAAATTTAATGAGGTTAAATATAGTTCAATTGTATCATGATTACTTAAAATAAAAAATTTTTCGTTATTTAAATGGCATTATCTTTGCAAATTTATTAGAATAAGCCACCTATGACCTCATAGTTAAATGGATATAACGAGCCCCTCCTAAGGGCTAGTTGCAGGTTCGATTCCTGCTGGGGTCAAAACCGCAAGCAAGATTAAAAACGATACTCTACGATTCAAGCCTTATTTCAACAGTATTTTTAATCGATTAACACGATTAGACACGATTCTAAACGATTGACAACGCAAATGCTTAAACGGTATATTTACGGTATATTTTAATATCGTAATCTAAAATACCGTAATATGTTAACTATAAAAGCCATTGAATCAGCTAAACCCAAAGAAAAACCGTACAAACTGCCAGACTTTGAAAGTTTATATTTATACATCACGCCCACAGGTACCAAATCTTGGCGTTACGATTATCAATTTAACGGTAAAAGAAAAACGTTAACAATAGGTAAATATCCATATATTAGTTTAGCTGATGCTCGAAATGAAAAGGAGCTGGCTCGGCAGATGCTTGCTCACGGTAAAGATCCTGCTGTCGAAAGGAAAAAAAAATCCTTACTCGCAAATATCGCCCAAGGGAACACGTTTAAAAAAATAACACTGGAATGGTTTGATACAAAAAAAAGAAATTGGTCCATTAATACCAGAGAGATGATTATTCGGTATTTTGAAAAAGATGTTTTTCCATTTATTGGTGACATGGACATTACGCAAATCAAGCCTCTTGAAATGCTAAGTTGTTTAAAACAAATAGAAAACAGAGGGGCATTGGAGATTGCAAAAAAAATGCGCCAACGATGTACCGAAGTTTTTCAATATGCAATTATTACAGAGAGAGCGGAAAACAATCCTGCACGTGAATTAGCTAAAGCCATGATCACGCATACGCCAGAAAATTATGCGTTCCTAATGGAGGACGATATGCGCGAGTTCATGAGAGCGCTACAATCGTATTCGGGTAATATTTTAGTTCGTTATGCTACAGAATTATTAATATTAACGGCTGTCAGAACCATGGAATTATTGAGTTGTAAATGGGAGTATGTTGATCTTGAGAAAAAATACATAATACTACCCAAAGAATCAATGAAAAAATCACGCGTTCACGTGGTTCCGCTATCTAATCAGGCTATTAATATTCTTAAATTTTTACAACCAATTACAGGGCGGGGAGAATATGTTTTTTCTGGTAGAAATAGCAGTTCAAAACACATGTCTAACGGCGCTATTTTGGGTTTAATAAAACGGTTGGGATTTGCTAATCGTGCAACTGGGCACGGATTTAGACATCAATTTTCTAGTGTGTTAAACGAGCATGGTTTTAATCGAGATTGGATAGAAAAACAGTTAAATCATGAGGAGGGCAGTGTGCGAGGTATTTACAACCACGCACAGTATTTGGAGGGACGTCGTGAGATGATGCAGTGGTATGCGGACTATATAGATAGCCTAACCGCATGATTGATATTCTTGTTCTTTTTGGGCAAGATAGGCGTTGATGGTAGACAATTTCCAGCGTGGGTGTCTACCTAAATACAAATCGGGCTTTGGGAATTTTTCCTTTGCCACCCATTTGTCTAGTGTCGTTTGATCTAGCTCGCCCAAATATGAGCAAACTTGCGCCTTGCTGTAGCGCGGATCTTCAATTGTTAGATTATTTAACATTATTTACTCCTATAATTTTCTCATCTCTCATCAATAAATAAACTACGTAATTGTCTGTATTTATTCATGTTTTAATCTTAAGCTATCAGCAAATGCTAGAATTTCAGCTTTATTGTTTTTGTGGCGGAAAATCACTACCGACAACTCCGATGTATGTTTCGTTATCAGCTTTTTTTACGGCTTCTTCAATAGCTTGCGCTTTAATTTCGTTGATATGTTTTTGTGATTTGCTGATTCTTGAATTCCAAGCCAAAATTGCTTTATTTTCAGTATCTTTTTCGCAACCTCTTGCATTACAATCATAGCAAACCACAGCGAAACAAATAGCATCTCTGAGATGCTCAGGAATATCTTCATTGAGTCTATAATCAATCTCATCAATGAATAAATATTCACTGCCGCAAAACGGGCAAGGTTTTAATTGTTTTGTCATAATTGTTCTCCTCATTTAACTGTTACTATCACGCCGTTTTTTATTACAGCGCGCAAACCAATACATTTAACGGGAAATAAACCATCCCCTAGTTTTGTATAAACTGGCAAAATCTCAGCAATTATTTGCTCGTGTATTTCGCTCAAATTTATTCCAAACATGCGCTCTAATATCCTAATTGTTGCATGTTCGCTAACTATTAGTTTATTATTACGTGATAGTTCATTTATCTTTGTTTGTACGTCGAGTATTTCATTTTTGATTGAGTTATAGCGATGCTGACAATCTGTTAATTCTGTTTTGACAACGCTTTGCTTCGCTTTTAATTTTTGTAATTGAGTTTGATATTTCTTTAGAGTATTACTATTCATAATTCGCCTAATTCCTCTACATAAATCAGTATATTACGTCAATGCTCAGCATTACATAACCATCCCTCAAATACTCAGCATCATCTAAAATGTGAGAGACAATAACGCTACATTGATTGCCAGTTCGATTACCTAGCTCATCAATCTCATGCAACTTTAGAATATCTCCGACTTTGTAATTTCGGTCGTTGTAGCGTATTTCAGCCTTTTTTATGTCTTTTACAACATCCATAAAATACTCTGATTTAATTTTTAGTTCGTGTGTAGTCATGATTATTTCCTTTTAATTACAGCTTTTACTGGTTCGACCATACAGTTATCAGCAAACACTTCTCCTTGACCGCTAATAAGATTGATTGCGCATCCGTTAGTTATTTCGTGTACACCTTTAGATGAGCATTTGAAAACAAACGACAGAATAATCGGGTCTAATTCAATCTTCATATAAAGCTCGTTATCAAACAAGAAAACATAACCATAGTCGATATGTTGAAATTCGATTTTGCCGTGGTTAAATACGGATTCATCAATTTGCATAATTATTCCCATAAAGTATCTACGCTAAATAATCAGCGCAGATAGTTGTAATAAATTAATAGAATAGAGGGGGTGCTCGGCAGCTATTAGTGATTAACCGCCAAGATAGTTGATTTAACTAATTGATTTAAAATGGGATGTTGTCATCAAATGTATCTTGATGCTGTGTTGTTGTTTGTTGCTGTTGTTTTTGTTGTGTCTGGCTAGCGTTATTATTGTCACGACTACCCAAAATTTGCAATGTACCACCTATTGGGTTGACTACAACTTCAGTTGTATAATGATCGTTACCTGATTGATCTTGCCATTTTCTTGTTTGTAATTGACCTTCAATATACA